>JAUYJQ010000052.1 GCA_030699295.1 Candidatus Beckwithbacteria bacterium | reverse complement strand
GCGGGACTGAAGGTGGGGCATGCCTTGACCGCGCAGGCGGACCAAAGTACCGGATTGGGTACCGGGGCGGACTTTTAATTTGAGCTGGCCGTCAACAGTTGACACGATAACCGTACTACCCAAAACCGCCTGGGAAAAAGTGATCGGTTCGTCGATAAACACATCAGCCCCGTCGCGTTTAAACCGCTCGTGGGGACGAACTTCGATCGTGACATAAAACTCATTAAAGCGGATCCGGGTACCGTCATCAGCCCCTGCCGGAATCTTGATGGTGTACTCTTTCCCTTGGTGAATAATCGTCCGCTCTGCCCCCTTAACTGCCTCCATAAAATCAATCGTCAGGCCGTAGCGGGGAATTTGCCGGGCCTGGCGAAAGGGCGAGCCGCCGCCGAAAAACGATTCAAAAATCTCAAACGGGTCAGAAAAACCACCAAAATCAGGGCTGCCACCCGGGGCGCCACCGGAAGAAGTATAAGTATAAGTAAACGGCCCTTGGCGGTAAGTCCTCGCCCCGCCGGCAAAAGGATTGCCGCCGCCGAATCCCTGACTCGGATCAAAGGCGGCGTGGCCGAACTGGTCATAGGTTTTTCTTTTTTCCGGGTTGGCCAAAACTTCGTAAGCTTCGGAAATTTCCTTGAATTTTTCGGCCGCGTCGGCGGCTTTATTCCGATCCGGGTGGTATTTTAACGCCTGTTGGCGGTAGGCTTTTTTAAGCTCGGCGCCCGAGGCGGTTTTTCCAACCCCCAAAACTTCGTAAAAATCCCGCTTGGTGGCCATCAGTCATTGACCACTTCACCCTCTTGAGCCTTAGCCTTATCATCGGGCTTTTTCTTCTCACCATTGGGCTTAGGCTCGTCTTTTTTGGCCTCATACATGGCTGCACCGACTTTTTGGATAGACTCGGATAAATCTTTGGTCTTAGCCTCGAGCTCGTCTTTAGAGCCGGACTCTAAAATATCCTTTAAGGCTTTGATTTTTTTCTCGACCTCTTCCCGATCGCCTTTTTTAACTTTGTCGCCGGCATCCTTTAAGGTCTTTTCGGCGGTAAAAACTAGGCTATCGGCCTGGTTCCGGGCTTCGATCTGCTCTTTTTTCAACTTGTCCTCTTCGGCGTGTTTTTCCGCCTCTTTGGTGATTTTCTCCACCTCTTCTTTAGACAAACCTGTTGAGCCCTGAATGGTAATCTTCTGCTCTTTGTTGGTAGCCTTATCTTTGGCGGCAACATTTAAAATCCCGTTGGCATCCAGGTCAAAAGTAACTTCGACTTGGGGCACACCCCGGGGTGAGGGCGGAATCCCGTCCAAGATAAACCGGCCCAGGGACTTATTGTCTGCCGCCATCGGCCGCTCGCCCTGCAAGACGTTAATCTCCACTGACGTTTGATTATCAGCCGCGGTCGAAAACACCTGAGATTTTGAGGTCGGCACGGTGGTGTTACGGGTAATTAAAGGTGTCGACACCCGGCCTAAGGTTTCCAGGCCCAAGGTTAACGGAGTCACATCGAGCAAGAGCACGTCGGTGACGTCACCCATCAAGACGCCGGCTTGGATGGCTGCGCCGACGGCAACGACTTCGTCGGGATTAACCGATTTATTCGGCTCTTTGCCAAAAAACTCTTTAACCACCGCCTGGACTTTGGGCATACGCGTCTGGCCGCCGACCAACACAATCTCGTCGATGTCTTTGATGGTCTTTTTGGCGTCTTTTAAACAAGCCTTGACCGGAGTCATAGTTTGTTGAATCAGATCGTCAACCAAGTTTTCCAGCTTGGCCCGGGTTAACTTCATGGTCAAATGGAGCGGCTGGCCGTTTTTGCCTTGGGTAATAAACGGTTGGTTGATCTCCGTTTCGGTCGAGGAAGACAGCTCGATCTTGGCTTTTTCAGCCGCGTCTTTAATTCGCTGCAGCGCTTGCTTGTCTTCTTTTAAATCAATGCCGTTATCTTTTTTAAACTCCTCGGCAATAAAGTCAATTATCTTTTGGTCAAAGTCGTCGCCGCCCAAATGGGTATCGCCGTTAGTGGCTTTGACTTCATAGACATTGTCACCCAGTTCCAAGACGGAAATATCAAAAGTGCCGCCGCCTAAATCATAAACGGCAATCGTCTGGGCTTTTTTCTTGTCCATGCCATAGGCCAGAGCCGCTGCCGTCGGCTCGTTTAAAATCCGCTCCACTTTTAAGCCGGAAATTTCGCCAGCCTGTTTTGTGGCTTGTCTTTGAGCATCGTTAAAATAGGCCGGGACAGTCACCACTGCCTGATCCACTTTAGCGCCCAAATAAGCTTCGGCGTCGGCCTTGGCTTTTTGTAAAATCCGGGCGGAGATTTCCTGAGGGGTAAATTTTTTGCCTTCGACTTCAACCACCGCCATGTCATCTTTGCCGGAAACGATCTTGTAGGCTACCATTCCTTGGGTCTTTTTAACTTCCGCGTCGCCCATTTTTCGGCCCATCATCCGCTTGATACTATAGATAGTATTGGTGGGGTTTAGCACCATCTGCCGCTTGGCCACGTCGCCGACTAAGTTTTTCACCGGTTCGACGACTGAGGGAATTAAGTTTCTGCCCTCGGCCGTAGGAATCACTTTGGGCGAGCCGCCCTCCATTACCGCCACAACCGAATTGGTGGTGCCTAAATCAATGCCGATAATTTTTGCCATATCATTCTCCTTTCCCGACTTTAACGCGGGCGGGCCGGAGTACCCGGCCATTTAATAAATAACCTTTTTGGCTGACTTTAATCACTTGGTCTTTTTTGCCGGGCATTAGCTCCAAACACTCGGCCAGTTTCGGGTCAAACGTTTGACCGGCTAGGTTCATTTCCTTGACCCCTTCTTCTTCCATAATCGTTTTTAATTTAGTGACGGCTAAACTCAAGCCCTGGTCTTTAAGATGCCCGGCGGCGGCTTCCAGATCATCAAGCACCGGCAGTAGTTTGCCTAAAAATTGTTCCAAGACGTATTTGGTAAATTCCAGCCGCTCGCCCTCGATCCGCTTAGTCAGATTCTGATAATCGGCTAAGGCCCGTTTTAATTGCTCGTCAAGAGGATTTTTCTTGGTCATAACTTTACCAGTTTTTAGAAACGTCGTTAACTAAACTGCCAAAATAGCGGATCACCGGAATCAGTTGAGGATAGTCCAAGCGCGACGGGCCGATGACTCCCAAAGACCCTGATAACTGCGGCGTTTTAAAATCGATAAACACCAAGCCCAAAGACTGAAACCATTTTGAGTCCAGGTCGTCGCCGACTAAAACATGGACGGTTTCGTTACCCGAGGCCTTGGTAAAAATCGCGTTCAAATTACTAAATTCGTCGATTAAAGACAAGACTTCGCGGGCAACGTCAATGTCATAAAACTCGGGATTGTCCAAAATATAGGCATAGCCGGCATGATAAACGTTGCCATTGGAAGTGCAGGCAATCGCCAAATCACTAGTAGTCTCAGCCAATACCCGGGTCACCTGGTGCAAAAACTTTTCCACCTCAAACCGCTGATCCCAAACTTTTTCTTTGACGGCCACTTCTTCGGCCGCAGACAGTTCCCGCTCCTTAATCAGTTCCCTGACGTAATACTTTAATGCCATAGGGGTAGGAGTCCGGCCGGCCGAGGTGTGCGGCTGCAGCAGGAAACCCGTTTCTGTCAAAGTTACCATCTCATTTCTGATGGTGGCCGGGGAAACGCCTAAATTGTATTTTTTTTCAAGAGTAATACTGCCGACCGGTTCGGCAGTCGAGGTATACTCTTCAATGATTGTCTTTAATATTTGCGCCTGCCGGTCGGTTAAATTCATAATTAGCACTAAACTATCACGACTGCTAAAGGCTGTCAAGTGGTATACTTAATTAATGCGTTGGCGTCGACTCAAATCACTAATTCTTCCCTTGGGCGGCTTAGCTTTATTACTGGTCGGTTTATTTGTCAGTTTGGGGCTAAAAGACAAAATCATTACCTTATTTTCCGAAGCTACGGGCCAAAAAGCGGAAATTATAGTTGACGCTGCCAGTGACCTGGGCAGCCTACCCCAGCCCTGGCGTAACTTTGCCCAGGGCGGGGAAGAGCCGGGCGCGATTGTTAAAGTGGCTGATAAAATCAAGCCGCTCCGGGCTGACTACATCCGCCTCGACCATATTTTCGATTATTACGAAGTAGTTAAAAAGGAAAACAATCAGCTGCAGTTTAACTGGACCCGGCTGGACGCTGAAGTCAACGCCATTTTAGGCGCCGGCGCCAAACCCTTATTGGCTTTATCTTATCTGCCGTCTGGACTTGGTCAGGATATAACTGCCGCACCTGACAACTGGGATGATTGGTTCACTCTGGTCAAAGCCACCGTCGAGCACTACTCCGGCCGCCAGGCAAAAAACATCGCTGACGTGTATTACGAAGTTTGGAACGAACCGGATTTATTCGGCAGCTGGAAAACCAGTGGGGATAAAAACTATCTGCAGCTTTACCGGGTGTCCGCTCAAGCGGCTGACGCCGCTATCAATACCCAAACGTTTAAATTGGGCGGCCCTGCCACCACCGGCGCATACCCCAACTGGATTGAAGCTTTATTAAACTTAGTCGACCGGGAAAATCTGCGCCTGGACTTTGTTTCCTGGCACCGCTACTCCTGGGAATCAGGGGCCATCAGCGCCGACGTTGACTTAATCAACCGCTTGCTTGAACCGCATCCCCGTTTAGCCTTAAAAGAAAAGCTGGTCACCGAATGGGGGCCTGACCCGCAGAATAACCCGGCCTATGACAACAAATTGGGCGCTAGTCACCTATTGGTCACCGTCCGGGACATGCTGGGAAAAGTTCACAAAGCCTTTAATTTTGAAGTCATGGATGGCCAGGATCCGGCGGGCCAAGCCTTTTGGGGGCGCTACGGCTTGCTGACTCACCACTCTGCCGGAGCCCAAGCCAAACCCCGCTATAATCTCCTCCTCTGGTTAAACCAACTCCAGGGCCAACGCTTAGGCCTTAAAGGTGAAGGCAGCTGGGTTAAAGCCATCGCTGTAGTCAATGACAACGTTATCCAGGTTTATCTGGTCAACTATGACCCCCGGGGCAACCATCAGGAAACCGTCCCGCTGGTGATTAGCAATTTAACTCCGGGCAGTTACCAGGTTAAGGCCGAGTGGTTTGAAGGCAAAACTCAAACCAAGACGATCCAAATTACCAGCGGCACTTTTGCCGATCAGGTTGTTTTAAAAGCCAATGAAATCGTCCGCCTGAGTCTAACGCATTAAGGCCAAGAAGGCTTCCTGGGGCAGATTAATCCGGCCCACCTGCTTCATCCGTTTCTTACCTTTTTTTTGTTTCTTTAACAACTTGTCTTTTCTGGTTTGGTCACCGCCGTAAAGCTTAGCGGTTACGTCCTTACGGAAGGCTTTGATCGTTTCCCGGGCCAAAACTTTACCGCCTAACATTACCTGGATCGGCAGTTCGAACTGTTGCCGGGGAATGGCAGCCTTAAGTTTTACCGCCAGGCGTTTAGCCGCGGCGGCGGCCTGGGAGCGAATCACCAATTGTGACAGCGGGTCAATAGTTTCCCGGTTTAACTTAACTTCCAGCTTAATCAAATCCACTGCCTGGTAGTCCAAAAACTCCCAGTCCAAACTGGCAAAACCGGAAGACAGGCTTTTAAGCTGACCGAAAAAATCACTCACCAGCTCCCTTAGAGGCAGGCGATAAACTAGCTGTACCTGGCTGCCGAAATACTGTTGGTTAATTAAACTGCCCCGGCGCGATTGAGCCAGTTGCATCACCGCCCCCAAATACGTCTTTGGAGTAAAAATGGTCAGTTTAATCATCGGTTCTTTAATTTGATTAATTAAAGTCGGATCTGGCAATTCGGCCGGACTGGTGATATTGATGGTTTTGCCCGTTCGTAAATCCACCAGGTATTCAACCGAGGGGTTAGTGCTGATTAGCTCCAAGTCAAACTCCCGCTCAAGGCGTTCCTGGACAACGTCGGCGTGCAGCAAACCCTGAAAGCCGATTTTAAAACCACTGCCTAAGGTTGCCGATGATACCGGTAAAAAATGTAAACTCGAATCATTAAGCGACAGTTTCTCCAGGGCGGTTTTCAAGCGCAAAAAGTCCTCGTTGCCAATTGGGTAGAGATCCATAAACACCATTGGTTTTGGCTCCTGATATCCCGCCAAAGGCGGGATAGCAGACAAGCCGGAAGAGGCCAGCGTATCGCCTACCCGGCAGAGACTAATGTTTTTCAAACCGGTGGCAATATAGCCGACCTCACCGGCAGATAAACCCGGCGCCGGCTGCATTTGCGGCAAAAAATAGCCTAGGTTTTCGGCCTGAAACTCTGCCCCGCTGCCCAAAAACTGCAACCGGTCACCCGCCGCCACAGAGCCGTTAACCAAACGCACCGAGGCGATAACTCCCCAATGCTGATGATAAAAAGAATTAAACACCAAAGCCTGCAACGGTTTATCGGGTTTACCCGCCGGCGGCGGAATCCGCTCGATCACCGCTTTAATTAATTGAATTAGGTTTTCACCGGTTTTGGCGGAAATCGGAATAATTTCTGTTTCCCGAAAACCAAACATATTTTGTAGAGAAGTGGAAGTTGCCTTGACCTCGGCGCGGTTTAAATCAATTTTATTAATTACCGGAATCAACACCAATTTTTCGTTAATCGCTTTATAAGCATTAGCCAAGGTTTGGGCTTGAATCCCGGCAGTCACGTCAACCAAAAGAATCGCCCCCTCACAGGCGGCTAAAGACCGGGAAACTTCGTAAGAGAAATCTACGTGCCCGGGCGTGTCAATTAAATTAAGAATATATCCCTGGTATTCTAGTCTTACCGGCGCCAGCTTAATAGTTATGCCCCGTTCCTTCTCAATCGGATTGGAATCCAAAAAACGCTCGGTTAAACGGCCTGTTTTTGCGGTCCGCGTCAACTCCAGAAACCGATCAGTCAAAGTGGTTTTGCCGTGATCAATGTGGGAAATAACGCAAAAGTTACGGATAGTTAATCGGTTCATTGATTGGCTCACTTTGGCGTAAAGCCAGTTTGAGGTGGGTTATTTTTTTGACTAAATCAATAAAGTGATTCAACTCTTCAATCCGCATCAGGTAAGACAGGCCGGCATACACCCCCAACCCAATAATGCCGGTCGTCAGGCTCAAGCCCAGGAGGTCCAAGGTTCTGGTAGTGTTAAAAATATATTGGTCAAGTAAGCGGAAGGGCAACCACAGACATAAGCCGGTGATCAGCGTGGCTGAGGCCATTTTAGCTAGCGGCTGCCAAAACTCCGCGGCGCTAAAAGCCCCCAGCAATCGCATTAGAAACCAAAACAACAAACCCATATGCAAAAAGCTTGCCAGAGAAATTGCCAAGGCCAGGCCCAAAACACCTAAGCCTTGACCGTATGCCAAAGTAAAACTTAAAACCACATTAACCGCCACCGCCACCGTCCCGATAGCCAAAGGAGTTCTGGTGTTTCCCAAAGCATAAAAACCGCGCACCAAAATTTGAATGGCTGATTGGGCAAAAACCGAAATCGCAAATAAAGCCACTGTCTGGCCGGTTAACAAAGTCGCCTCCCAGGGAAAAGTCCGGGCGCCGAAAGCCAAACGGACCGCCGGCAAACGCAGCACCAATAAAATCATTCCGGCCGGCAGGGATAAATATAAAACCTGGTTTAAAGAACTGATAAACAACTGTTTAAACTTGGTTAAAGAACCATCTTGGGCTTGAGAACTTTGGGCCAAAGCCGGCAGAGCAGCCTGGCCGATGGTCGCCCCGAATAAACCGACCGGCAAACTGTTTAAGTGCTGGGCAAAATAAAAGATGGCTAAGTGACCGGCCGGTAAAGCCGTGGCAATAAACACAGCCACTGTCAGTTCGATCTGGGAGACGGCCAAGGCCAAAGTCCGCGGCAACATCAACCGGCCGATGCGCCTGACCCCCGGGTGCCGCCAGTCAAACGACCAGTGAAACCGATACCCCAAAGCCCGAGTTAAGGGCAGCTGAATTATTAGGTGCAAAAAAGCCCCCAAAATTACTCCCGCCACCGGGCCAAAAATTCCCAAAATGGGAGACAGCCACAAAATACCGAAAATAATCCCCAGGTTATAAACAATCGGGGCTAAAGCCGGAATGATAAAATGCTGCCCTGACTGCAGAATTCCGGTCAAAAAGTTGGAGACTAAAAAACTGGCTTGAGCTAACAATAACCACCGGGTAATAACCACCATCAGCTGCAGTTCCTCGGCAGAAAAGCTCGGGGCAATCAACCGGCTTAAAGGCTCAGCCAGATAAAAAATCGCCCCGGCTAATACCAAAAACAAAACCAACCCCAGGCTGATAACCGTTGAGGCCACGTGCCAGGCTTCGGCTTTGTTTTTTAAAAGATACTTAGTAAAAACCGGGATAAATGCCGCCGCCAAAGCCCCGACCACTAAAAGCTGAAACACCATGTCCGGTAAACGGAAAGCGGCAAAATATACATCCAAAAGCCCCGCTTGAGCCGGGTCAAAAAAATGGGCCGCCAAAAACCGGTCGCGGACTAAACCTAATAATCGGGAGATTAAAACCGCCGTCATCAACACGGCCGCCGCCGACAAAACACTGCCTTGTTTTCTAAACAGGTGGTTGACCATTTAAGGCCGAGTATAGCATAATACACCCTATGCCTCTCCTTAAATCAGCCATTAAAAAATTAAAGACTGACCGACGCCGAACACGCGAAAATTCAGGCTACAGACAGGCGTTTAAAAAAGCCGTCAAGGCCGCCCGGATGAAACCAACCAAGGCCGCCCTAACCAAGGCTTTCGCCGCTCTCGATATGGCCGCCAAGAAAAAAGTGATTCATAAAAATAAAGCCTCCCGTTTAAAATCGCGCTTGAGTCTTTTGCTTGGTAGAAAAGGCTAAGCTTTGCCAGTATACTTAAAAGCGCATGTCTGCCCGGTCGCTTGAACTCAATTTATTACCCAAAGAAGTTTGGGAAAAGGGCACTTTCGGCCAGTTATTAACCTGGGTTTTATCCGTCGGCCGCTATATAGTTGTCTTTACTGAACTCGTCGTTATCAGTGCCTTTTTATACCGCTTCGGCCTGGACCGGAATCTAACCGATTTAAGACAATCCCTTAAAGACAAGCAGGAAATTATTATGAGTTTCGGCGATCTTGAAGACAGTTTTCGCTTAACTCAAACCAAGTTGACCACAATTAAAAGCGTGGCTGACCAGCCCCGCGTGCTCACCGCTCTTGACAGCTTAAGTCAAATGATCCCGATCGACGCGATTTTAACCAACATTACCATCAACCCGGAGGCAGTGGTCATCGAAGGCCAGGTAAGCTCGCAGGTTGGCCTGGCAACTTTATTAAACCAGGCGCAAACAACCGATCAGTTTAGCGACGTGGCCTTAGACAACGTTCAGTCGGCCAGTGATAAATCAGGCAACATCGAATTTAGAATGACTTTAACTTTTAACCAAACATGAACTTAAGCGAAAAACTAAGCGGCAGAACCAGTTACGGCCAATATTATACCCGGATGAAAATGATTCTTAACCGGCCAAGCGCCAAGGTTTCCGGTTTGGCCACCTTGACGGTTTTTACCGTGGTTTTTTTCACCTTTTTTGCTGTTCTGCCGACCTTTAAAACCATCGCTTCCTTAAAACGGGAAATTGAGGATGCCAAAAATACTGAGGCCAAACTCCAGCAAAAAATTCATTCTTTGGATCAGGCCGAAACTCTGTTTACCACGGTCGCTCCTAACCTCAATGTCTTAAATCAGGTGTTGCCGTCTGAACCGGAATTTGAGCGCCTAGCTTGGCAGCTGCATTGGCTGGCTAATAAAAATCAACTGACTCTTATCAGTGGTTCCATTAGTGAATTTGAACCAACATTTGTTCCGGTGACCTTAACCCTTAAAGGCAACTATCTGGCAATTAAAGCCTTTATGGCTGACTTAAACCGGCTCGATCGGTTAATTGAAGTTGAAGAAACTACTATCAACAGTAAAAGCGTCCGCTTAAGTGGTGACAGCTTAACTGCCAATTTTAAACTTAAAGCTTATTATCTATCATCATCGCCATTATGATTACTAAAATATTTGTGGCCCGACTGAAAAAAGACCTCTGGCGCCTGGCTATTTTTTCCCTGGTGACAGTGGTGATTTGGTTAATCTTAAGTACATACCGTATCCTGAACCGGTCTCAGGTCACACCCGATATTAAAAAACAGCTTCAACCCTTGACGTCATCTTTGGAGCTTGACACAATGGATCAAGTTACCCAGAGAATTAAAACGCCGGAGACTGACTGGGGTTCGCTCGGTCAAACGGCACCATTATTGGTGGTAGAAGAAGCAACCCAGTCGGCCACCTCCAGCGCTCAACCATGATTAACTTAAAACTAACCAAAATTCATTTCCCCACCGCCCTGGGCTTATTAATCTTATTGGTGGCCATCGGCGTCGGCATCTACTGGGCCAAGAGTAAAACCGCAGCCCCGGCGGGTACCGGTCTGGCTCTGTCTCCCAAACAAGTCCGCTTGACCAATGTGACCGACACCGGCTTTACCGTTTCCTGGACAACCGACCAAGCGGCCACCGGGAAAATTAAGTTAGGGATGGAAACTAACAGTTTAAAAGACCAGGTTTTAGACGACCGGGACCAGCTGTCCGGAGAAACCGGCAGTTTTGAAGTCCACCACTTAACCGCCAAAAACCAAAAAGCCAACACCAGGTATTATTTTAAAATTGAGTCCGGGGGCAAATCTTTTGACAATCAAGGCAAGCCGTTTGAAATTACCACCGGTCCGACACTTTCCAATCCGCCCCCGGCTGATCCGGTTTATGGCACGGTTCTAACCGCCGCCCGAACCCCGGCCGAAGGCGTCATTGTTTATGTCAACCTGTCAAATGCCGCTCCGCTCTCGGCTTTAGTCAAAACCGGCGGCAACTGGGCCTTGAGCCTGTCGACTGCCAGAACCACTGATCTTAAAAGCTACCTGGCTTACGACGCTCAGGTGACCATTGTCAACATCTTAGCTCAGGGCGCCAAGCAAGGCAGTGCCCCGGCAATTACGATTACGTCCAATGATAATCCGGTTCCGGATATTACCCTGGGCCAATCACACGATTTTAGGGCACAGGCAAAACCGGCCGAGGAAGCCCCGGGACAAGCACCGACGGCGACCGGGTCGGCGCCGGCGGCCAACTCCGGCTTTTCTTTAGAACCGTTAATTGCCCAGGGTGAGACTGCCACCCAAAGCGGCAAGGTGGTCTTGGAAAACCCGAGCGTCGACGGCGAAATCATTAATGCTACCCAGCCGGCCTTTATCGGATCCGGCCCGCCGGGCACGGTTTTGGCCATCGAAATCCACTCGCCGGACAGCTACACCGGTACGGCTACTGTCGATCAGGATGGGGCCTGGGAGTTTGTCCCGCCTGAGGGTTTAACCGCCGGCGCCCACACCATCACCATTGCCTATCTTGATTCCGGCGGAGTCGAGCAAACTTTAAGCCGAAATTTTATCATTGCCGCCGCCGGTGAGACCGAAGCCCCGGCGATTACCGCCAC
>JAUYJQ010000050.1 GCA_030699295.1 Candidatus Beckwithbacteria bacterium | reverse complement strand
GGTCGCCAGCCCGGCGAACCGCCGTTTACTTTACTTGATTATTTTGCCCACGCCTCTAAAAAATTTAACACCGGAAATTTCTTAACCGTGGTGGACGAATCCCACATGACCATTCCCCAGATTCGGGGCATGTACCATGGCGATCAATCGCGCAAGCAAACCCTGATTGACTATGGCTTTCGCCTGCCGGCGGCCATTGATAACCGGCCGTTAAAGTTTTTAGAGTTTCTCCAGCGGGTGCCTCAGGTAATTTACGCCTCGGCCACACCGGATGAATGGGAGCTGTCCCAAAGCGGGGCAGCGGTCGAGCAGCTGATCCGCCCCACCGGCATCAGTGACCCGAAGATTACTATCCGGCCGTCATCAGGCCAAATCCGGGACTTAATTAAAGAAATTAAGTTAAGGGTGGCCAAAAAAGAACGGGTGCTGGTGACCACTCTGACCAAAAAGAATAGCGAGGCCTTAAGCCAGTACCTTCAAGGTGAAGCTCTGAAAGTCAAATACCTCCATAGCGACATCAAAACCCTAGAGCGCTCGGATATTCTGGCAGATTTGCGCCAGGGCAATTTTGACGTTCTGGTCGGGATTAATCTCCTGCGTGAAGGTTTAGATTTACCGGAAGTTAGTTTAGTAGCCATTCTAGACGCAGATAAAGAGGGTTTTTTACGCTCGCAAACCTCATTAATCCAAACCATGGGCCGGGCCGCCCGCCACCAAAGAGGCCAAGTGATCATGTATGCCGATCGGGTTACCGGCTCGATGCAGCGGGCCATCAGTGAAGTTGAGCGGCGTAAGCAAATTCAAGCCAGTTACAACCGGAAGCACCGGATTACTCCCCAGTCAATCATTAAACCGATCCGCGAGCGGATGATTGCCGCGGCCGCTGCCGACCCGGTGATGAAGTTTAATCCTGACAGTTTGACCAGCGATGATAAAACTAAACTCAAAAAAGTCATTAAGAAAAAAATGTTACTGGCCGCTAAAGACTTAAATTTTGAGCTGGCGGCCAAATTAAGGGATCAATATGCAAAACTCGATTAAAGTCCGCGGCGCCCGCCAGCACAACTTAAAAAACATCGACCTGGATATTCCTAAGGGCAAGTTAGTGGTCTTTACCGGCCTGTCCGGTTCGGGAAAAAGCAGCCTGGCCTTTGATACCATCTATGCCGAAGGCCAAAGGCGTTACGTGGAGTCGCTATCTAGTTACGCCCGGCAGTTTTTGGGCTTAATGACCAAGCCGGACGTTGATAGCCTGGAGGGTTTGTCACCGGCCATTGCCATCGACCAAAAAACCACTTCCCGAAACCCCCGCTCCACCGTCGGCACCATCACCGAAATTTACGACTACCTGCGCTTGCTCTACGCCCGCGCCGGCCGGCCGCACTGCCCCAACTGCGGCAAAGAGATCAGCCAGCAGACTTTAGAACAGATCGTTAACCGCAGCCTGGAGATTATTAGTGAGGCGATTATCGGGAAAAAACCCGCCCGGTTTATGGTTTTAGCCCCGGTGGTCCGGGATAAAAAAGGCGAGTTTTCTGATCTATTTAAAAACCTGACCAAAAAAGGTTATTCCAAAATCAGGCTTGACGGCTTGATTCATAATTTGGCTGATGATTTCCTGCTGATCAAAACCAACCGTCACTCGATTGATGTGGTGATAGAGCGCTTGAGTGTCACCAAGAATGACCTAAGCAAAATCAAACAACGGTTATTTAACAATTTAGAAGCAGCCAATGACCTAACCGGGGGCTTGGCCATCCTAACCCAGGTTTTAGACCCCGGCTTAACTTTTCCGGATAAACCGGAGCAGTTTAACGATCACTTATTTTCCCAAAAATACGCCTGCCCTGACTGCAACATCAGCTTGCCGGAGTTAGCCCCAAGATTATTTTCCTTTAACTCTCCCCACGGCGCCTGCCCGGAGTGTTCCGGCTTAGGCATTCTCTTAAAGGTCGACCTAAATAAACTGATCGCCCCGTCTTTATCACTATTTGAAGGCGCGGTTATCCCCTTGGCCTCACAACTATCCAGCGGCTCGTGGATGAGTAATATTGTCCGGGAGGTATTTAATCAATATCATGTCGATCCCAAAACAGCCTGGCAGGATCTGGATAAAGAGTTTATCAAGGTCCTTCTCCATGGTTCGGCGAAGCTGCTAAAAGTTTCCGGGGCCAGTCAATCCGGCCACTGGCACAGTTTTACCACCACCTGGGAAGGCTTTGTCAATCATTTAGAGCGGCGGTATCAGGAAACCGACTCCGACTATATTAGAAGCGAAATCGGCAAATACATGAGTGAAAAGGTTTGTTTGATTTGCCAGGGCAGCCGTTTAAAGCCGGAGGCTTTATCGGTCAGCATAAACGGCCTGAATATTTACCAGTTAACCACCCTGTCGATCAAAGATTGTTTGGCTTTTACCCGGGATGTTTCCGGCCTAAACCAGAAAGAACTGGCCATTGCCAAATTAATATTAAAAGAAATCAACAACCGCCTGGAATTCCTGCTGGCTGTTGGCCTGGCTTATCTGACCCTGTCGCGCCAAGCTGGCACATTGGCCGGGGGCGAAGCCCAGCGGATCCGTCTGGCGTCGCAAATCGGTACCGGTCTCACCGGTGTCTTGTATGTTCTCGATGAGCCATCGATCGGCTTACACCAACGGGATAATCAGAAGTTAATCCAAACCTTAAAGCGGCTCCGGGATTTGGGCAACACCATTATCGTGGTCGAGCACGATAAAGATATTATGCTGCAGGCCGATTATTTGGTGGATTTCGGGCCCTTGGCCGGCAAAAAAGGCGGCCGGATCGTAGCTTCTGGCACACCCAAGCAAGTCATGGCTAACTCCAAATCCTTAACCGGAAAATTCTTAAAAAATAAGCAGGGGATTACAATAACTTCAGACTATCACCCCGGTACTGACAACTCATTCCTGACATTGACCGGTTGCAGCCAGAATAATTTAAAAGACCTAACGGTTAAATTTCCCTTAAACCAATTGATTGTGGTTACCGGTGTTTCCGGTTCGGGTAAGTCCAGCCTGATCCACGACACGCTTTACCCGGCAGTCAAAACCCAGTTAAACCCCTACTTCAAGCAGGTCAAAAACAACTATAAGAATTTAAGCGGCTCTCAAACTATCACCCGGGTGGCGCTAATCGATCAAAATCCAATCGGCCGGACTCCCCGGAGTAATCCGGCCACTTACACCAAAGCCTTTGACTTTATCCGGCTGTTATTTGCCCAAACCAAAGCGGCCAAAATTAACGGTTATAAACCTGGCAGGTTTTCTTTTAATGTCAAAGGCGGCCGCTGCGAGGCCTGCCAGGGAGAAGGCCAAGTTAAGATCGAAATGCAGTTTATGCCCAATGTCTACATCACCTGCGAAGTCTGCCAAGGCAAACGTTACCAGCAGCCGACCTTAGACATCCTTTACAAGGATAAAAACATCAGCCAAGTCTTGGACATGACGGTCGAAGAAGCCCTGGAACTATTCCCCAGCTACTCCGGTTTAACCTCAAAACTAGAAACATTAAAAGCCGTCGGCCTGGATTACATTACCCTGGGCCAGCCGGCACCGACGCTTTCCGGCGGCGAGGCCCAACGGGTGAAACTGGCGCGGGAACTATCAGTCAAGGGCGGCCGTGGCCATACCCTATATTTGTTAGACGAGCCGACCACCGGCCTGCACTTTGAGGATTTAAAAAAACTGATTCGGGTTTTAAAACAGCTGGTCGGGCAAAATAACACAGTGGTGGTCATCGAGCACAACCTGGAAGTGATAAAAAATGCCGATTGGATTATTGATCTAGGGCCAGAGGGCGGGGATCAGGGCGGCAAAGTTGTCGCCCAGGGCCTGCCGCACCAGATTGTCAAAACCAAACAATCGTACACCGGCAGTTTTTTGAAAAATTATGTTTAAAGTTAACACCGGCTCTGTCCCTAAAAACCCGGGAGTTTACTGGTTTTTAACCAAACATAAGGTGATTTACGTCGGCAAGGCCAAAAACCTGAAAAACCGTTTAAACAGTTATCGACAGCTGGCCCGGATTGACACAAAAACCAAGTTAATGCTGGAGTTGGCCGATAAGGTTAAATTTAAAGTCTTAGACTCAGAAATCGAAGCGATTTTAACCGAAGCCGAACTGATTAGCTTATACCAACCTCGATTTAATCTAATTTTAAGAGACGACAAAACCCCAGTCTATGTGTTAATTACTAAAGGCACCTATCCCCGAGTACTGACCGTTCGCGGCCAGGGCAGTTTTGGCCCGTTTACATCGGCCCGGACTCTACGCCTAATCATAGAAAGACTGAGGCACATTTTTCCCTATTGCGAGTACCCCAGCAGTGGCCGGCCCTGCTTTTATTTCCATCTAGGCCTTTGCCCCGGTGCCTGCACCAAGATAATTTCTCCTTCTTCTTACCAAAAAAACATTTCCAACATTAAGTTATTTTTCCAGAATAAAAAGAAACGCCTGGTCTCGAGTTTAAAAAAGGACATGTTGCAGTTAGCAAAAAAACAAGACTACGAACAGGCTAAAATCATTAAAAACCAGCTGGACAGCCTGGATAACTTTTGGCAGGCACAGTTAATGTCTTTGGAACTGCCTCGCTTGAGCCAAACTCATGTCAACCTGGAGCTCAAACAACTATTTAAGTTTCCGGTCAAGCGGATTGAAACTTACGACATCAGCAACTTATCCGGCACCAACCCGACCGGGGCTATGGTGGTGGCCGTTAATGGCCGAATTGATAAACGAGCCTACCGCCTGTTTAATATCCGCGGTTTAACCACCAGCAACGATCCGGCCATGATGGCCGAAATGATTGCCCGCCGGTTAAACCATCAGGAGTGGCCCAGCCCGGATTTAATCGTAGTTGACGGTAGTGTCACTCAAATTAAAGCCGTCAAAAAAGTTTTAAGCCAACCCATTCCCGTTGTCGGTTTGGCCAAGAATCCCGATCGGCTGGTGTTTTATGACAAAGTCAAATCAGTCCAACCTTTAAACCCGAGCTCAGGCGCCGCCCGGTTGTTGATTCAACTGCGCGATGAAGCTCACCGCTTCGGCAGGAAACAACACTTACGCCTACGATCAAAATCACTATTCCTTTAACTTCAGGTACTCTACCTGAAGTCTAAATTTCCTCAAGGACCAATGATTTTACTATCGACAAGTCCCTTTCGTCGATCTCCTCAACAAAGGCACGGTATGAATTGGACAATTTGGTCTTGGAAAAGTAATCCAAAATTTCTTCCCGTTTTACCCACTGCTGATCGAATATTCCCAAATAATTCTGATAACTAGAGTACCGGTAAACTTCAGGTACTCTACCTGAAGTGAGGGTAACTGGGTTTCGGTGGATGTACTTTGACAAGTAAATCAATTGCTGTTCGTTTTCCACCTGAACTGCTTTATAAACTCCTTGGAATAAAGGGCCCACCCGTTTATATTTTTTATTAAAATACATGGCGTACTTTACCGTTAACGAACGCATAAAAAAATTGATCGCATCCGGATCCTTTTGCCAAACCAACAAATGAAAATGATTGGGCATTAAGCAGTATGCCAACAATTTGAGCCGGCCGCAGTAATTCTTCAACTTTCTCGACGGATATAACTTCAGGTACTCTACCTGAAGTTTTTCTGAGCAAAGGTACAGCTTTAAATAATATAAAAAGGTTTTATAGTCCCGGTCATCGGAAAAGATTAAACCTTTATTGACGCCCCGGTTGTAAAGGTGGTAATAGCCGTTTTCGTGATATTCCTTCAAAGCATTTTTGGCAGGCATTTATTCAACTATATCACTTCAGGTACTCTACCTGAAGTTTTTCCATCAGTCGGGCATAAAAACGTAGGTTATGGATGGTGGCCAGCCTGACTGCGGTTAAGTCCTCGATCTTAAATAAATGGCGTAAGTACGCCCGGGAATAATTCTTACACAAGAGACAATCACATTCCGGATCGACCGGGATATCTTCATAATAGTGCTTTTCTTTGTCCGGGGTGTAATATTCATAACCCTTGGCATTATCGGCGCTGATGTACAACCGGCCATGGCGGGCATCGCGCGTGGGCAGCACACAGTCGAAAATCTGATAGCCCATCCGGCAAAGATTAGCCACTTCGTCGGGCTTGCCAATCCCCAAACCGTAAAGCCAGCTGCCTTTGGGAGTGTTATCGGCAATAATCTGCGCTGATTCATAGTCAAACTGATTGTCTTGTGTCAACGGCCAGCCGCCGTAACCGTAGCCATCAAAGCCGATGTCGCTTAAACGCTGGCTGCAGTCCTGACGCAAATCAGGAAAATAGCCGCCTTGGACCACGCCGATTAAATAAGGTTTGTCTTTTTTTCCTTTGAGTTGTTTGTCAAACTCTGCCTTTGAGCGTTTCGCCCAAGCCACAGTCCGCTCCACAGTTATTTTGGCTTCTTCGTAACTGGCGCCTGGCGGGGTAAAGTCATCTAAAACTACCAGTAGATCGGTTTTTAACATCAGTTGATAATCGATTGACTTCTCCGGAGTTAATAAAACTTTTCTCTTTTTATTTAGATGAAATGAAACGCCGGTATCAGTCACTTTGCCGGAACCTTTTTTAGCCAGGCTCATCACCTGAAAGCCGCCGGAGTCCGAGATCAAGGCCCCGGGCCAACCCATCAGCGGCCCGATGCCGCCGAATTTCTTTAACACCCGTTTGCCCAGGTCCAAGTAAAGATGCAGGGTATTGACCAATATCCCCGGTGTCTTAGTATTTAGTACATCTTGGCTATCAACGCTTCTGACCACCGCCTTGGTGGCGTCAGGGAAGAACAGGGGAGTGTTTAACTGACCATGCTTATATTTGAATACTTTTTTAACCATGCTAGTATTATATGATGAAGTCGCTAATAGCCACTGTTCTGGTTTTAATTTTGCTGCTGGTAAGTTATTATCTATTCAAACCAAAAACAAAGGAAACTATACAATATTCCCAAGCCGAAACAGTCATTGAGGCCGGCAAAACCTATAGCGCCACTTTACATA
This sequence comes from Candidatus Beckwithbacteria bacterium, assembly GCA_030699295.1. Taxonomy (GTDB): domain Bacteria; phylum Patescibacteriota; class Microgenomatia; order UBA1400; family CG1-02-47-37; genus CG1-02-47-37. The sequence continues at coordinate 446 of JAUYJQ010000050.1, read as the reverse complement.
CCAGTGCAGGGGATATTACCATCAAGCTAGATTCAATTAATACCCCGAATACTGCCAACAACTTTGTCTTCTTAGCCCAAAAGGGTTTTTATGACAAGACCATTTTCCACCGGGTCTTAAGCGGCTTTATGATCCAGGGCGGCGACCCGTTGGGTAACGGTACCGGCGGCCCGGGGTATAAATTCAACGATGAACCGGTTAAGGGCAAGTATCAGCGCGGTACGGTGGCTATGGCCAACTCCGGCCCCAACACTAACGGTTCCCAGTTTTTCATCGTGCACGCCGACTATGATTTACCCCAAAACTATGTCATTTTCGGGCAAGTAACCAGCGGTCTTGATGTGGTCGATAAAATTGCTACTGCCCCCGTTACCACCGGCAGCGGCGGGGAACCGTCTCAGCCACTTCAACCGGTAATGACCAATTCTGTCTCTGTTATAGTCAAA
>JAUYJQ010000047.1 GCA_030699295.1 Candidatus Beckwithbacteria bacterium | reverse complement strand
TTTGAGCGATTAATCGAAGAGTTTGATCTGTCAAATGCCGAAATTGCCCAGCGGATCGGCAAGAGCCCGGCCTACATTTCCAATACCCTGCGCCTATTAACCTTGCCTGACGCTTTAAAAGACGGCCTGCTTTCCGGTTTGATCAGCGAAGGTCATGCCCGGGCGTTGGCCTCAATTGACGACAAACAGGCGATGATTGACGCTTATAAAATTATCTTGAAAGAATCCGGTTCGGTGCGCCGCGCCGAAGATCTGTCCCGGCGGATGAAGTCTAAAACCGGCCAAAAGATTGCCCCGGCAGGCGGAGCCCGCCAACCGGCTTCAATAGTCAGTGAGGAGATCGACGCCATGGCCGAGAAAATGACTCAATCTTTGGGTAAAAACGCGGCGGTCAAATTAGTCCGCACCAGCCGGGAAACCCGCCTGTTTATTACTTTAAAGGGGACTACTGAAGCGACCGATGACATCTTGAACAAACTCGTCAAAGCAATTACAGCCTAAATTAGTCTTTCGGGTATTTGTCCACCACTCCCAACTCATTAATCGGCCAGTACCTGACCCAAGCCCGGCCGACGATGTTAAATGTGGGCACCGGTCCCCATTCGCGCGAATCAGACGAGTTGCTGCGGTTATCACCCATGACAAAATACTGGTCCGACGGTATGGTCAGGTTTTGGCCTTCTTTAGCATAGGCACCGGGGTGGGTAGTAATATTTGGGTCCAAGTAGCCTGATTCGTCCAAGGTTTGGTTGTTAATAAACACCCGGCCGCTTTCAATCTTGATCTGTTCACCGGGCAGGGCAATAATCCGCTTGATGTAATCATAGTCCTCGTTCTGGGGGGCTTTAAAGACGACTACGTCGCCGCGCTCGGGGGAGTGAAAGCGGTAGTCGACCTTATCAGTTAACAAATATTCGCCGTCGTGGAAGTTATCATACATGGAACTGCCTTTGACTTGGTGGGGTTGGAACAAAAAGCGGTAAACGACGACAAAAATGGCCAGAGCTATAACAATCGTCTCCACAAAATCTAAAAACCACAGCCAGAGGCGCCGGAGTAAATTATTCTCGTTTTCCATCTCTTAATGCTAATCTCTTTGCTATAATCAGTCAAGGCGGACTCTTGGCGCAGCCCGGTTAGCGCGCTTCATTCACATTGAAGAGGTCGAAGGTTCGAATCCTTCAGAGTCCACCAGATTTTGAACAAGCTCAGGGTTTCTTTGAAGCGCCTGGTAAAATAAAACTTGAGCTAGCCCGACCGCTTCGTTAACCGGCCGCCTATTCATATCAAAATCTTCAAGTTCCCGGTGTCTGGCGGTGACAACAGCGGTAATTAAAGCTTTGATTTGTTGAGCTGGGTTTTGATGCAGTAAATCGCTAAAATCATCGGGTATAGCGATGCCATGAATTAAACCGCCTTCCTGCGAGTGCATACTGGTATATTCGGGGACCATTATTGCCAGGTCCGGCTGGGTGTTACGGCCAATCATGGCTCCACCTGGAGCGTTTTGGTGATAAGTAAGAAATTGTTGCAATGTGTGGGTTAAATAATTATCTCCGTGACGGCGGCCGCCAAAATGCGAAACGTCAGTCAGCTGGGAAAGAATAGCTTCGGCCAAACCTATATCATGCGGTTTAGCCTCAATGGGCGGGGTTGAAGAGAGTTCTCCTACAACCATATAGTACAATTATAGCAATAAAATGAAAATTGTGTTTTTAAGCAGATTTTTTTATCCCCATATTGGCGGGGTAGAGAAGCAGGTATTAGAACTCAGCCGGCGCTTGATTACCAAAGGCCATCAGGTTAGAGTGGTGACTACTCAGCATGAGAGGGGACTTAAAAAAACTGCCACCAAAGACGGCCTTAAAATTATTCGTCTGACTCCCCCGCCTTTAAAATATCTTGGCTTGCTTTATATCTGGGGTTGGCTGGTGGGTCACATAAACTTATTTAGATCTGCTGATATTATTCATGCCCATAGCGTCTTGATCTGGTATTGGCCTTTAAAACTGCTACTGCCTAAAAAACCGATCTATGTTACCTTCCACGGTTGGGAGGGGATCTACCCGATCCCCAAGAAAAATATCTTAATCAGAAAAATTGATGCTTGGCTGGCCAGAAAAAACATCACCATTCATGACTACGTTACCAAGCACTACGGCATTAAAGCCGATGAAATCATGTACACGGCCGTTGATTTGCCTAAAGCAACTAATTTTAAAAAAGATTATCGCCGTTTAATTTATGTCGGCCGTTTAGATGAAGACACTGGTTTGAGACAGATATTGCAGGCCCTGTCATTTTTACCCGGTTTTCGGGTGGACTGGTGCGGCGACGGCCCGCTGGCAGGGGAATGTAAAAAATTTGGCCCGGTTCACGGTTTTACTGATCCCCGCCCGTTTTATCAAACTGCGTTTATATGTTTGTCTCCCGGAGTGACTTCGATTCTGGAAGCGTTTACTTATAAATGCCTGGTGGCGACTACCTACAACAACCCGGTTAAAAAAGACTATTTATTAATGACGCCGTTTAAAAATTGGATCGTGGTTAAGTCTTCACCTCAAAAGCTGGCCGAGGCCATCAAGCATTACTCGGCTGATCCGGCCTCGGCTCAAAGCCGGATCCGCTCAGCCTATGCTTGGGTTAAAACTCAAAACTGGGATAGGGCGGTTAAGCTTTACGAAGCGGTTTGGCGACAATAATCAGCTGGGATTCGCCGAAGAACTTTAGAGCCAGGTTGTCAATGATGGTGATTAGGTCGGAGATAATACCAAAACGGTTAGCCAGCCGGATAATTTGATTACCGAGAGCCGGAAAAACGAACAAACTGTCCCGGATTATGCCCTCGTTCTTTTTGGCAAAAATTACTTTAAAGTGATGTTGGTTTAACAAAGCTGTCAAAGATTCCAGGGTGTAGCGGCGTAGATGACCTGACCAGGCGTCAAACTCCTTAATGGCTCCCAGCTTGATTAAAGGGGCATTTTGGGAGGGAACCGAAACTAATAACCGGCCGGTAGGTTTAAGTAATGAGTAAATTTTGTCCAGCGCCCGGCCGTCGTCGTGAAGATGCTCCAGGACTTCGGAACAGATGACAAAATCGAACTTTTGTTTCAGGTTAGATTTGAAAATATCGCCCAGTAAAAACTTGACTTGGTTATCCAGCCGGAATTTAGCCGCAGATTTTCTGGCTACGGCCACGGCTTTGGGGGCCACCTCGATGCCGGTGACCTGCTTGCCCTGACGAGCTAAGTAAAGCGCCAAAGTACCGACGCCGCTGCCAAAATCCAGGACGGTTTTCCCTTGGCAATAACGGTCTAAAACGGCAACAATGTGCCGGTAGGTAAAGTTTTTCTGAGTAATAAT
>JAUYJQ010000027.1 GCA_030699295.1 Candidatus Beckwithbacteria bacterium | reverse complement strand
GAAGAATCGCCGGAATACAGTTTTGAGGCCAGTTCCGGCGAAAGCTCCCGCGCCGAAGCCGGCGCCAAAAAACCCGGCGACTCGCAAAGTTATTATTACCGCTACTTGGGCTCACTCCAATGCGCCAAAGAACGGGTAATGATGACGCTGCAACCGTTTATTACCGGTTCACCCTATACTCCCTACGCCTATGACTGTTTCCCGGAGCTAATTCCGCCGCCCGGCCCAGGACCCATTCCGCCTCAAAACCAATGGCTCCAGTGGCCCTGCGCCGGCGCCTATGTTGAAGACGAAAGACTCTCTGTCTGTTACAAAGATCCCCGGAGGTCAGCTCACGCGGGCCTGGACCTGCAATGCCCCGGCGGCATTATTTATCCGTCTGCCCCGGGAAAAGTAGTCGCGGTGAACAACAGCCCGGGCGCTCACGGGTTTGGAATTTATGTCATTATCGACCACGGCAATGGCTGGTTTACCTTGTATGCCCACCTTCAAAGCGCTTCGGTTTCGGTCGGAAAAGACGTTGGCTTAAATACCCCGATTGGCCGCCAGGACAACACCGGTTCTTGGAGCCAGGGCAGTCATCTTCACCTTGGTTTAGCCAAAGGCGGAAGTCCGTCAAACTTTTTAGTCAGCGGCCCGACCGCCGATCCCTGCGCCGCTACCCAAGGCTGCAGCTGCAGCCCATAAAAATGCTACACTTTAACCAAATGATTACCAAGAAAAAATTATTCATCATTTCCGGGGCTTTCTTGGGTTTTGTCTTAATCTTGTTTTTAATTTCCCTGACTTCTACCAATAAATCCGATCAAAAGCCGGCTCAGTCCCAACCCAGCTTCCAGCCGTTTTTTATCGATACTCCCCAACCGGAAATTAGTTTCCAAGATTTGGCTAAACCACAGGAAAAAACCCTTGCCGCCTATCAACTGCCTCCGGCAAACCAAGAAAACTTAACCAGTTTTTTTACACCAATAGTCGATGATTTAAAATTGAAGCTGGATACCAGTGTCGAGACCGATTATTTTACCTGGAATAACGAAAATGGCTATTTAATGGTCAATAAAAACACCGGCCAGTTTGTGCTAAAAATCCAGCCCCCAACTCCTCGTGGGGGGATTGACATCAATGAAACTGATGCTTTAACTGTAGCTAAAAATTGGCTAGTTAAATACCAATTAATGGATCCAGAAACGGAATATCTAGTGAGCTACCTTGAACCCGGAGATGAATTACAGCCAACCCCAACCAAAACTCCCGGCAATTTTTATCAATTTCATTTTTTACCCAGGCTTAATAATTACCCTCTATTTCCTGGCAACTACGAACCTGGACCGGTCTCGGTCATTATCACCAACCAGGGCGAAGTGTTTTACATTAACTATCAACTACCACCGCTGTTTTACGCCCAATACCTTAAACAACCTCAGTCAGTAACGGGTAAAGACTATAAACTTAAAACCACTGTCCAAATCGATACAGCGATTAATAATAACCAAGCAGTAATTATCAGTTCTCAATTAGAGTCGGGCGAGTGGCAAACCTCAACCGCTAAAGTTAAACAGGTCAATTATCAAAAGAGTGTTCTGGGTTACTCGGCCGAACCGCAAAATAACTTAATTATCCCAGTTCTCCAACTCCGAGGAACAGCCCTGCTTGATGATGGGGAAACAACCCAAATTACCGCCTACCTGCCGGCTTTGGCCGAGTAGGCTAATTTCTGTTATCATTGACTCATGAGCTTCGAGCCTGCCAGTCCGCTTAGTATTATTGTTTGCAATCAGTGCCAGGGAAAAGGTTGTTCGGCTTGTGACCAGCTCGGCGTTTATGCCCAGCAGGACGAACAAACCATCGCCTTTAACCTGCCGGACTTTATCGACTTAAAGACCCGGAAGTTTTTAAGGCGGTTATTTATCATCAAGCGGGTTGTTTTAATCGGTGTTGCCCTGGCTTTAATTATTATTGCCTGGTCACTCATCTATGCTTAACGCCCAAGACATTAGCCAGAGTTTTTCTGCCGAAGCGCTGGAGGTTTTAGCCGCCAGCCTAATGGCGGCCGGCAAAAACGGCCAGGCTGAAGCCCAGCCGAGTCATTTAATCCAGGTGCTAAACCGCCATAACCAAATTAAACCAATCCTGGTTAGCCTGGGCCGGACCGAACTTAAGGCCTCTTCCCCGGCGGCGCCAACCACTAAAGCCGTCGGCCGGGTGGCCTTTTCAGTCGAGCTTAAAAAACTGATTTATCTAGCCTTCGGGGAAACCTTGATTGCCGGTTCGCCCCAGGTAATCCCGGCCCATTTTCTAGTCCCCTTAAATGATTTTATAACCGAACCGCTGGACAAGCAGGACTTGCGCCAGGCGGTCAATCAAGGCAATTCCGCCGGCACCAGCCAAACCACCGGTGAAGTTAAGCCGACTTTAAAACAGTTTAGTGAAAACCTGACCCAAAAGGCCAAAAGCGGCCAACTCGACCCGGTCATCGGCCGGGAGAAGGAAATCGATCAGCTGATCCGGGTACTGGCCCGCCGCAGTAAATCCAATGCGATTTTACTGGGCGATCCGGGCGTGGGCAAAACCGCCATTGTCGAAGGCCTGGCCTTAAAAATTGCCCAGGGCCAAGTCCCCAAGCTCTTAAGCGGAGTGGAGATTTACAACCTGAACCTGACCAATCTTTTGGCCGGCGCCTCTTACCAGGGCGAGCTGGAAGAGCGCTTGCAAAGCCTGATCAAAGAGGTAAAGCGTAGCGGCCGAATCATTATCTTTATTGACGAAATCCACATGATTATGGGGGCCGGTTCGGCGGCCGGGGCCATGACCGCAGCTAATATATTAAAACCGGCTCTAGCCCGGGGCGATTTAAACGTCATCGGCGCCACCACCCAAAACGAATACCGCCAGTACATTGAAAAGGACCCGGCTTTAGAACGCCGCTTTGAACCGCTCAATGTCAGCGAACCGTCAGCGGCAGTCACCCTGGAAATCTTAAAATCGGTGGCTAAGAAACTGGAAAAACACCACGGCGTCAGCGTGGACGAGTCAGTCTTACAAACGGCTATTGATTTATCATCCCGGTATGTCTCCGACCGGTTTTTGCCGGATAAAGCCATCGATCTTTTAGACGAGGCCGCTTCCGGAGCCAAAGTGGCCGGCAAAGCGGCCATCACCATTGAAGATTTAAAGTCAGTCCTGTCCCAAAAAACCGGCATTCCGGTTACCTCTTTAACCCAAAAAGAGTCACTGGAACTGATGGATTTAGAAGCAAAACTGGAAACCCAGATCATCGGCCAGAATCAGGCAGTTAAGGCCGTTTGTGATGTCATCAAACGCGCCCGGGCGGGCTTAAAAGACCCCAACCGGCCGACCGGCTCGTTCCTGCTCTTGGGCCCGACTGGGGTCGGTAAAACCGAGCTGGCCAAGGCCCTGGCCCGAACAGTCTACCAATCAGAAAAAGCCATGGTCAGGCTGGATATGAGCGAGTTTACCGAAGCCCACACGGCTGATAAATTAATCGGGGCGCCGCCCGGCTACGTCGGTTATGAAGAGGGCGGCCAACTGACCAACCCGATCCGCCGCCGGCCTTACTCGTTAATCCTTATGGACGAGCTGGAAAAGGCCCACCCTAAGGTCTTTGACGTTTTTTTACAGGTCTTGGAAGACGGCCGCTTAACCGACTCCCAGGGCCATACCGCCGACTTTAAAAACACGATTATTATCATGACCAGCAATATTGATGTTTCTAATTTCTTTCATTCCGGGAATGAAAAATCCCCCATTCCCGGAATGGTTCCCCCCGACCGGACTAAATTAATGCAAGTCCTTTCCCAATATCTTCGCCCGGAATTCTTAAACCGGATCGACGAAATTATAGTCATGAATAAACTCACCCTGGCAAACATCAAGGCCATCGCCCGGCTGCAGCTAAACCAGGTGGTTAACCGGCTCAAAGAAAAAAAGATTACCCTAACCATCCCCGATTCTGTTTTAGACCGGTTGGCCAAACTAGGCAATGTTCAAGAGTTCGGCGCCCGTCCGTTAAAACGACTGATTCAGGATAAAATCGAAGAGCCGATTGCCGAAATGATTATTAGCGGTAAATTAAAAGCAGGAGACAACTATGACCTATCAGGTCTTAACCTGTCCTAACTGCGGCGGCAAGGGCTGCCCTACCTGCCAGAATACCGGCAAAGTCCGGGTCAGCTCGGAACAGCTGCAAAAAATTAAGACCCTGGCTAAACAGCTGGGCCAAACTGCTACTGCTCCCCACTTCGGGAGTGGCCGAATGGACTCTCCCGGAGTGAAAACTCCTGCCTGGTCGACCAATATTTCCGGGATTATCGCCTGGTCGATTCTGGCAATTTTGTCCGGCTCGGCCACAGCCTCCTGGTATTTTTTGAGAACTTTAAAGCCGTTTTTGGCCGGCTTGACGACAATCCTGGTTTTAATCGGCACCCGCCTAGCCTGGAAACAGCCGTTTTTTAAACTGCAGGAGCCGGACGATTTTTTAAAGGCAATTAAACGCTTGACATAAATACATTATTTGGTATAAAATTATACCAAATATGACATCTATATCCGCATTGACCATTCAGCAAAAAATCAAGGCCTTAAACTTAAAATTTATCACCCCGCAGTTATTAGCGTCTTTGTTAAACCGGACCAACAGCAACACTGTTTACAAAACCCTCCAGCGTCTGGAAAAATATCAAATCCTCACCCGCCTTAAAAAGGGTCAGTATTTAGTTGCCGGTGCCAATGTTCCCGAGTTTGTTATCGCGAATTTTATCGTTAAACCCTCATATATCAGTCTGGAATCTGCCTTGGCTCACTACGGCATTATTGCCCAGTTTACCTATACGATTACCTCGGTCACAACGCAAAGAGCGCAAAAAATTATTTACGAAAAGCGTGAGTTCGAATACTCAAAAATCAATCCACTTTTCTTCTGGGGTTATGAAAAACAGAAAAGCGTCATGATCGCCCTGCCGGAAAAAGCCTGCCTGGACTACCTGTATTTAGCGGCCAAAGGCTTAAGGAATTCAGATATCGATGAGTGGGACCTAACCTCGCTTAATAAAAACCGATTTAAAAGTTACGCTGCTAAAATTAACTTTGCGCCTTTGCAAAAATTATTAATAAACAAAAATCTCTTATGATTGATGCCCCCTCTTTGAACAATTTAGCCAGAGCGGCGGCAATCGACCGCTACACCATTTTGCGGGAATACATCCAAATCTTATTTCTGGACAATTTTTTTCATGCGGGGATCAGCCGGAAGATTATTTTTAAAGGCGGCACCGCTCTAAAAATACTGTTCGGCTCGCCCAGATTTTCCGAAGATTTGGACTTTACTACCAAGTTGCCCAAAACAGCGATTGAGCGACTGGTTAAACAAACGATCATTAATCTTCAAACCGAAGCGCCGGGTATCAGTGTAAAAAACATCAAATCAATCGCCGGTTTTTCCCAAAAAATCTCTTTTCCGACCGATTTTACCCCGATGCCCTTGACCATCAAGCTGGATTTTTCCGCTCGCGAGCCGGCTTTAACCAATTATCAAAACACTATTACTACCAATCTGCCGGTTTTTTCCTCCTCTCTGATCACGGCGCTGTCTCCCGAAGAAATCCTGGCTGAAAAAATCCGGGCGATCACCTCCAGAAATAAAGGCCGGGATATTTTTGATCTTTGGTTTTTGTTAAAAAAGAGCATCAAACTTAATCAAAAATTAATCGCCACCAAATTCCGGCTTTATCACGAAAAATTTTCTTTTCCGGGTTTAATCGAAAAAATCAAGCAATTCGATCAAAAACAATTGACCCGGGACATCACCAAATTCCTGCCGCTAAACCACCGTCAAGTGATTCCCTCCTTAAAAAAATTAACGGTGGAGGCGCTCCAACCCTATGCCGCCTAAACCGGAAGCCTATATCAGCGTCGACGTTGAAGCCTCGGG
>JAUYJQ010000026.1 GCA_030699295.1 Candidatus Beckwithbacteria bacterium | reverse complement strand
GCCAGCGGCGAAGCCATCGGTTTACCTAAGGGCCAAATGGGTACCAGTGAGATTGGCCACCTGACCATGGGGGCCGGCCGGATTCTGTTTCAGGATTTGGTCAAGCTTAATAAAGCCATCGAAACGGGCGAGTTTTTTAAGAACCAGGCCATCAATGATTTACTTACCCGGGTTAAGAAAAGAGGTTCAACTTTGCATTTGCTGGGTCTAGTTTCTGACGGCGGGGTTCACTCGCACTATGTCCACCTTTATGCCTTATTAAAGCTGGCTAAGGACAAAGGTTTGACCAAGGTTTTGGTCCACGCATTTACCGACGGCCGTGACTGTTCGCCGCGGTCAGGCTTGGGCTTTATGGAGGATTTGGAAAAATCGGCCGTGATTGCTACTGTTTCGGGGAGGTATTGGGCCATGGATAGGGATCATAACTGGGATAGGACCGACAAAGTTTACCGGCTGTTGACGCATCCGTCAGCCCATAGCCTCACCAGTGCCAGCCAAGCCGTTAGGCGCAGTTATGAGCAGAAAATAACCGACGAGTTTATCGAGCCGGTCAGGATTGGCAGGCACTCCGGTATCAAAGCCGGCGACGGGGCGATCTGGTTTAACTTCAGGAACGACCGGCCGCGTCAGCTGATGGAAAGATTTTTAGCCAAAGGGCCAAAAGGAGTCGATTGGCTGACCATGACCCGGTATAAGCCGGACTATCCGGTAGCCGTGGCTTATCCCCCGGAAGAGTTAAAAAGAAGCTTGGGTGAAGTGATCAGCCGGGCCGGTTTAAAACAGCTGCGGGTGACGGAAACGGAAAAGTTTGCCCATTTAACTTTTTTCTTAAACTGCAAGCAGGAGGAGGCTTATGAGCGGGAAGACCGGATTATGATTGATAGTTATTCGGATATTGCCACCCACGACGAGAAACCTGAGATGCGTGCCAGAGAAATTACCAAAGAGATTTTACAAGCCATGAACGATAAAACCCATGAAGTAATTTTTAGCAACCTGTGTAATGCAGACATGATCGGCCACACCGGCAACTTTCCGGCCACAGTTACCGGCGTGGAGACGATTGATGCTTGTTTAGGTAAGTTAAGCCAAGCCGCCCGGGAAAATAACTACGAGCTGCTGATTACCGCCGATCACGGCAACGCCGAAGAATTTATAACTTCCCACACCACCAATCCGGTGCCGCTGATCCTGCAGAGCCGTCGTTATAAGAAGTTAACTAAAGACGAAGCCGAGCTGATCGATATTGCCCCGACGCTGTTAAAACTTTTAGAGATTACCCAGCCCAAAGAGATGACAGGGGAGAGTTTGGTATAATCGAAGCCAGATGATTGCAAAAGGTACGTTTCGATTAAAATCCGGTTTAGCTCAAATGCTCAAAGGCGGGGTGATTATGGACGTGGTCAATGCCGAACACGCCCGGATTGCCGAAGCCGCCGGGGCAGTGGCGGTTATGGCCCTGGAGAGGGTGCCGGCGGATATCCGTGCGGACGGCGGGGTGGCCCGTATGAGTGACCCGGCTGTGATCCGGAAGATTCAAAAAGCGGTTACCATTCCGGTCATGGCCAAGTGCCGCATTGGCCATTTTGTTGAAGCCCAGGTACTTCAGGCTTTGAAAGTCGATTATATTGACGAGAGCGAAGTGTTGACTCCGGCTGATGAGGAATTTCATGTTGATAAGACTAAGTTTTCGGTGCCGTTTGTGTGCGGCTGCCGGGATTTGGGCGAGGCGTTGCGCCGGATCAGTGAAGGCGCGGCGATGATTAGAACCAAAGGTGAGGCCGGATCCGGTAATATTGTCGAGGCAATCCGCCATATTCGGGCGGTAAATCGGGGGATTGCCATAATCCAGGGATTACTCAAACAGAAAAAAACAGCCAAATTAAAAGCCGCGGCCAAAGAATTTCTGGTCCCGCTAAAATTAGTCATCCAAACAGCTAAATTGGGCCGTCTGCCGGTAGTTAACTTTGCCGCCGGCGGGATAGCCACTCCGGCCGACGCGGCCTTGTGTTTGCAGCTGGGGGTGGACGGAGTTTTTGTCGGTTCCGGAATTTTTAAAAGCAGTGATCCGGCCAGGCGGGCTAAAGCTATTGTCGAGGCGGCGGCGCATTATAACGATGCTCAAAAAATTGCCCAAGTAAGTGAGGGTTTGGGCGAAGCGATGCCGGGGCAGGAAATTGACAAATTGGCTACCAGGCTGGCCAGCCGCGGAATTTAATGAAGCGGATCGGCGTTTTGGCCTTCCATGGTGACGTGATTGAGCATCTTCAGGCAACAAGGGCGGCGGCGGAGAAACTAAAACTAAAAACTAAAGCAGTTGAAGTCAGAACCAAAAATGATTTAGATAACCTTAATGGTTTGATTATTCCCGGCGGCGAAAGCACGACATTATTTAAGTTGTGCCAACAGGCAGGAATGTGGGAGAAAATCAAACAAATTGATCATATTTTCGGTACCTGCGCCGGGGCAATTATGCTGGCAAAAAAAATATTACATAAAGAGGCGGAGCAGCAAGTTCTCGAGTTGATGAACCTGACAATTGACCGCAATGCTTATGGTCGGCAGACAGAATCGTTTGAGAAAAAGATTAAGACACAGTTGGGCCCAATGGAGGCAGTGTTTATCCGGGCGCCGAAAATAATCAGCGTCGGCCGTGGAGTAAAAATTTTAGCCAAAAACAATTCGGAAATAATTGCCTGTGAACAAAAAATCGGCAGGAAAATTTATTTAGCTACCTGTTTTCATCCGGAACTCACCACCACCAAATTTCATGAGTATTTTTTAAAAGAGGTGTTTAAATGATCAAAGCAGTGGTATTTGACGTCGGTGGGGTGCTGTGCGAATGGGAAAGTATTTGCCGGGTGTTTGCCGGTGAGGCGGGCCTGAATTCAAAAGAATTTCTGGATATATTTATAAAATTTTCACTTGATCCAGAAACCGGTTCTGATTTGGGGTTGATGACCACTGATGAGTTTTTTGCCAAATTAAGTGTTGCGGTCGGAGTGCCGGAAAAAGCTCAAGACTGGCGGAAAAGATTTATTCCTGGCTTTATCCGGATTGAACCAACCTATGTTTTAGTTGATGAATTAAAAGGCAAATATACATTAGCCTTGTTGACCAATGCTAAAATCGGTTTGTGGGACGAGTGGGTAGAGGGAAGACTCAAGGATTATTTTGAGATTATTGTGGATTCGAGCGAGGTTCATGCGGTCAAGCCGAACCCGAAAATTTTTAAAATTTTGCTCGACCGGCTGCAGTTGCCGGCAGAAGAGTGTTTGTTTATCGATGACTTTTTGGAATACACAACGGCGGCGGAAAAACTGGGTTTTAACACCGTGCATTTTACCGAGCCGGAGGTCGGAATAAAAGCGATTAAAAATAAACTAGGAACATTATGATAAATAAAAAAATTAAAGCGGTGGTGTTTGATGCCGGTGGGGTGATCACCGAATGGCGACAGACAATTGACGCTTTTTTGGACGAATTGGGAGTTGATTTTGCTTCTTTTCAAAAGGCCACCGAACCAGATGAGCTATTAGTTTACAAGGGTTTAATGAAAACAGAGGATTATTATCAAAGAACCATGAAACGGTTGGGGAGAGAAGAAAAATGGGCTAGACTAACAGAAATTATCCCGGCTAACTTTACCCGCATTGAAGCAACTTTTAACTTATTGGAAGAGCTGCAGGGAAAAGTTAGGCTGGCAATGCTGACTAATGCTTACGATGATTCGGTGGACGAACTGGATACAAAAGTTAATCACAAAAAATATTTTGAATTAATCATAGATTCATCAGTGGTAGGCATGATGAAACCGGACAAAGAAATTTATCTGTTAACCTGCCAAAAGCTTCAACTTAAACCAAGCCAATGTTTATTTGTTGATGATGATTTAAAAAATGTCGAGGCGGCCATAAAACTGGGTTTTAACACCGTGTATTTTACCGAGCCGGAAGAAAGCGTAAAATTAATCAGGAAAATATTATATGAATCAATTTGACATAAAAACTTTAAACCGTCTTTACCGGCCGGGACAAGACTCGCATAAGGGCCAAAACGGTAAATTACTGGTGATCGGCGGGAGCAACTTATTCCATTCGGCGTCGATGTGGAGCTTGGAGGTAGCCAGTCGGATCGTGGACATGGTGTTTTACTCGAGCGTGCCGGTGAATGAAGCGATTGTCAGAAAACAAAAAGAGCGGTTTCACGACGGGATTATCGTGCCCAAAAATAAGTTGACAGAATACATTGACGAGGCTGACTGCGTTTTGATCGGCCCGGGCATGGAGCGGGATACGGCGACCCGAAAAAGAGTTAACGATTTGTTAAGCAAATATCCGGATAAAAAATGGGTGATCGACGGCGGGGCTTTGCAGGTAATGGACAAAAAGTTATTAAATTCCATGATGATCATTACCCCGCACCATAAAGAGTACCAGATTCTCTTTGGAGCCGGAGCGATCGAGGCCATGGCCGGAAAATTTGGCTGTACCATTGTTTTAAAAGGCAAAGAAGACGTGATTTGTAACCAAACCCAGTGTGTGGTTAATAAAACCGGCAATGAGGGTATGACCAAAGGGGGAACCGGGGATGTTTTGGCCGGATTAATTGCCGCCCTGTACTGTAAAAATGACGCCTTTTTGGCCGCCGCTTGCGGCACTTACTTAAATGGTTTGGCCGGCGATCGCTTATACACCCTGGTTGGGCCGTATTTTAACGCCAGTGATCTGGTCAAAGACATCCCCAAAGTGATGGCTGAAGTGTTATGAACGTCTTTATTTTCCACGGCACCATGGGTTCACCGGAAGGCAACTGGTTTCCGTGGCTAGAGAGAGAGTTAAAAAAATTAGGGATTGAAGTTTTTGTCCCGCGGTTTCCGACACCAAAGGGGCAGACTTTGGACAACTGGTTGAAAACTTTTGAGCCATATCAAAAATATGTGAATGAAGAGAGTGTTCTCGTGGGGCATTCGATGGGGCCGGGGTTTATTTTTAGAATTCTCGAACAGTGGAATATTAGGATTAAAGCGGCGATTTTGGCGGTGACAATGATCCTTATATTCCCAAACTAATAACCAAAAGGATTGCCAAAAATTTAGAGGTAAAAGTTAACTGGATTAAGGGCGGAAAACATTTGAATCAGGATACGGCCGGGTATGTTCAATTTCCGGAAGTGTTGGCGGAGATAAAGAAATTAGCGCAAGGCTGATCGGACGGAGCGGACGAGGGTAGCTTTGAATTTGGCTTTGCCGATGGCTGATTTGTCGAAAAATTGCCCCCAGGCTTCGTCTTTAAGATGACGATCGATAATTTTCTTGGTGGCCGGTTTTAAGTTTTTCAACCAGCCGGCGACGGTACCGATGGTGGTATAGGAAACATTTAAGGCTTGTTTGATATGGGTTTGGTTATAACCTTTGGTTAGAAGTACGGCAATGGTATAGCGTTTGGCGATCATGACTTGTTCGGTATCGGTCAAAATATCAGTAAAGAATTCGGTGGCGGCTTGAGAAGAATTGAGACTGGATAATGAACGGAAAAATAGCTCAAACATACGATCGGAGGTCGATTTATCCAAGCGATTTTTGGAGATTCTGGTCATATTACTAATACATCGATTAATTGGTAATAGAATAACAAGATTGGTTTTATAAGTCAAATTATTTGAGTTTTTGTTCGAGCCTGGAAAGCTGCAGAGTGATGATAACGGCTAAGAAGGTGATGATAACCGCGTAAATTAAAAGAGAGATGACTCCGGACTGGCCGCCGACTAAAGGTTTAATGTAGGTATTGACCGTTTCCTGGATGACGCTATTCCAGGCTAAAGCGGCCACTAAACCAAAACCGGAAGTAGCCAGGGTGGTCATTTTAGCGATGACTTCTTTAGGGAGATTTTTTGACACGATGAATTATAACACTAATTTTAAGTAGTTGAATTCGATAAACATTGGGGTTATTATACTTTTATTGTTTTCACTTCTGCCCGGAAAGGTGTGATATGGCTACAAGACCAAAAGATTGTGGAGTTCAAGATTTATTATGGGAACCAAAAAAGGATAGAAAATGGGGATTACCGGCAGAACATAAATATACAGGATGGGTATTACCGGTAAATTTTGATGGGAAAAGTTTTAGCCTGCCGTTGGTGACGATTAATCCTGAGGCGCCGAAAAATGAAAGAATTTCTATTAATTGGTTGGATTGCCGTCAGTCGGAATTAGGCCAGGCAATCGGCAGGGATTTGGGAAAGTTGATAGCACCATTGGTAGATAGTAATACAATTTTAATCACGCCTCCCAGTTCCAAATCAATCGGCATGGCTACGCAGGCTTTGGCCACGGCAATTCAAGTGAGCGGCCGGCATAATTTGGATCTGATTAAAATATCCGGCGGTAAAACTGCAGAAATTGGCAACCAGTTTGAATTGCAATCTGATGAAATTATTGCCATTCCAGATATGCAGCTATGGCATGCGATGAGCAAAAACGGAAATAGGTTTGGGGTTAACTACACCCCGGTTACTAGAACAAGGAAAAGCATGTGGTTTAGTAGGAAGGAACAGGAATTATTGGCGGGCAAAAGAGTAATTGCGGTTGATGATGTGGCGACTACCAAAGCAACCATTAGTGCCTGGGAATTGTTATTGTCAGCCTGTGAAATAAAAGAGGAATTTATAGTGACGGCGGCAGTTGAGGGTGAGTTTCAGCCGGAAACCAATCATTTGGCCATGATTCGAATTCCGGAAATTAGGGGCGGGGTTGATAAAGCTGTAATAGCTAGATAATCCCCTTGTTTTTTACCGCAAAA
>JAUYJQ010000022.1 GCA_030699295.1 Candidatus Beckwithbacteria bacterium | reverse complement strand
ACCCTGATAATAACGCTTATGGGGATAACCCTCGGCATACTTGTTCATCAAGACAGAACCGACCGCTTTCATCACCGCCGCCGAAGCGTAGTTTTCCGACGGAATCAGCTGCAGCTGGTCTTTTTGCCGCTGTTTTTCTTTCTTGATAATCTGAAAAATCTGGTCCATGGGGTTATCTTAACACACCCTTTTGCATTTCTTCGGACGAGGAAATTGAGTCAAAATACTTGTAGGGTAACCATTCCTCAGGTATCGGGAAAGTCCCCGGTCGTTCCTGGGCATAGAGGGCCCTGGCTAAAACCAGGTCAAATAAAGCCTCCGTCCTCTGCCTGTCAATAAGTTGGTATACCATAATCTTTCCCCCCAAGGCATTCATTAATCGCTCTTTTTCCTGACCCAAAGATTCCAGTTGCTGTTTTAACCTCAGTGACTGCCCCGAATCCCGCTGCCTTCGAGCTACTTTCTTGATAATTGACTCTTCCCGTTCTTTAAAAATAGCCTCAATAACTGCCTGGTTGCCCTGGAGCAAAGATAAAAATATGTTTTTGGCCCCAACGATTCCGGCCAAGGTGTTGCGCCGCATTATCTTTTCCATCCAACTATTACCAATCAGTGGCAACGGCCGCAACAACTCGAAAATTTTCCGGTGAACGTCTGAGCGGGATTTTCCCTTACTACCATCTGCCAACAATAGCTTAACCTCATCATCAAAACTCATCCGCAGATTGACTAACTGATAAAAAGGTCGTTCTCTAGATTTACTGCTTAAAAATGTCCGCAAAGTCGCGAACTTAGCCGGAAAAATTGATTCGGCTTTATCGGCCAAACCTAGAATTCTAGACAGTTTTCTTAATACAATTAAATCTTCGTTGCTCAGTCCATTTGTCAGTTCTCGTTTATCCCGGCGGAGTTCAAGAAACTCCTGATTAAAATCGCGGCGAAAACTCTGTGGCATTAATCGATAAAAACTACTTCCCAATTGCTCCAAGATGTTTGCCGGACTGTTACTTGGTAGTTGGGCCAAACCATCGCTAAGTATCTCCGGGTGAGAGTGAGGTAAAATTATCAAGGCCGCCCCTTTAGCATAGTGCCAGCCCTCGGCTTGATCCACTCCAAAAGACTGCCCGACTAAATTGTGGGCGGCCAGAATAAATAAAGTAGCCAGTTCCGGGTGCCAATCTTTCTTGCCATTAATTTGCTGGAAAACATCATGCCAGCGATTAGCCAGATAAAGTGAAGGCAGCCAGAATTTGTAGGGCAACTCCCTTTCATGCCTGACGGCTGTGTCCCGAAGCATCATTGCTTCTAACCACTCTTCGTTACGCCTGATATGAGGCCAACCATGATCCGGTTTAAAGGGATTTTCCATATGTTTTTTGGCTAACTTTCCACTGCTGAAACGGTGATAAAATCCATCGGTAAAGTTGTTGGCGGCTCGATCAGACCGCTTCAGAGCTTCCACAAAACCCAGGCCTTCAAGCGGATACTGCCACAGTTCCGGCCAGGCGCGACCTTCACTGACCGCCCGGGCAAAACTCTCAAACATGCCGATTGGGTCACGCCGCTCGCGGTTCAATAATCTTAGGTAAGCCTTGCCGCCCAAAACCACTGTCCGGAAAATATCCATCTCATATTGAGGGGTAAAATTTTCAGTTGTTGGTGTAAGATTAAGTAATGATTCCGTCATTGCCTCGCACTCCTCGAACAGCCCTTATTTTAGGATCAGGCTGGAATCGGGTGATCGATCGGGTAAAAGTCATCAAGTGGTGGGATTATAGCGATATTTTCTCTGTTAAGTCAACTGTGCCGGGCCACCAAGGAAAATTAATTTACGGCACTTTAGCCAAAAAACCGGTATTGATTATGTCCGGCCGTTTCCACATCTACGAGGGCCACTCGGCCGTAAAAGCCGTTGAACCGATCCAGCTGCTTAAAAAATTAGGGGTAAACACTCTAATTACCACCTCTGCCTGCGGCGGCTTAAACCCCAAATATCAAGTTGGCGACTATGTGATTTTAAACGACCTGTTAACCCTGTTTTCCCCGACGCCTTTAGTCGGGGCCAAGTTTCAGGATATGTCCCAGATTTACGACTCCCGCCTGCAAAAAATCGCCGAAAACGCTATGACCAATTTGCAATTAAACTTCCATAAAGGCATTTATGTTTATTACCACGGCCCGCAGTACGAAACTCCGGCCGATAAAATAGCCTTGCGCCATTTGGGGGCAGACATTGTTGGCATGAGCACCGTGCCGGAAACCACAATGGCCCATCACTTAGGTATTAAAGTTTTAGGTTTAGCCCTGGTCACTAACTTAGCTTTTGTCAAACACGACCATCGTGATGTCCTGGCCCAATCGGAAAAAGCCTCCGCCAAGATGAGCCGGCTGCTAGAGCGCCTGCTGGATCTTCTTTAAGGCCTGGTCAATCACCACTTCGCCCTTAGCATTCATCAGGGCTTCATCTTCGCTGATGGTGACCACGTGGATTTTTTTGCGCTGGAGCTTTTCCTTGAGCTTAGCCAAACCCTTGTCGATCTGGGATAAATAAGTCGGGTTATAATAAGTCAGTTCAAACTTCCGCCCCCGTTTTTTGATCCGCTGCATCAGGGTTTTGACTGAACAATCCAGTGCCACCACCACCGAGCTGGTAAACAAGGTAATGGCAATCCGGTCAAACAAACGCCGGTATAAACGCCACTCATCGGGAGTGATCACCCCGGATAAAAAATGGCCGTGGGTGTAGGCCCAGCTCATCAACAGGCCCGAATCGACCACCAGCAATCGGTCATGATTTTGGCGCAAATATTTTTTCACCAGAATCACCCGCTCCAAAGTCAGCCAGAGTTCATTGGCCAAAGCCCAGCGCTTCAGATCCTTAAGGTATAGATCGCGGAAAGGATCGACGGTTTGAAATAAATTATCAGCAAAAACATGTTTGGCCTTTAGCGACCGGGCGACTATCGGGGTAATCGTGGTTTTCCCCGAGCCGATGTTGCCGACGACAGTGACCATTCTTGATTTTTTCATCTTCACTCCCATTCCATGGTGGCCGGCGGTTTGGTGGTAATGTCAAATACCACCCGGTTAATCCCCGGCACTTCACTGACAATTCTAGCAGAAACTTTGGCCAAAAGTGATTGGGGCAACCTAGTCCAATCGGCGGTCATAGTATCAACGGCCGTGACCGAGCGAATGGCAATCATGTCCTCAAAACTGCGGCCGTCGCCCTTTACCCCGGTAGTTTTAACCGGCAGATAGACACAAAACGTCTGCCAGTGATCTGGCGGCAGTTTAATTGTCTTTACTTCTTGCTGTAAAATTTCATCGGCTTGCCGGAGTCTTTCTAAGCGAATTCTGGTCACTTCACCCCTGATTCTGACGGCTAAGCCGGGTCCGGGAAACGGCTGGCGGTTGATTAAAGCCTTTGATAATCCCAGCTTTTGGGCTAACTGCCTGACTTCGTCCTTATACATGTCTTTAAGTGGTTCAATTAACTTTAGTTTCATTTTTTTTGGCAAACCGCCGACATTATGATGGGTTTTTATGGTTTGGGCTGAATCAGAATGTTTGGCTGACTCAATTACATCAGGGTAAATCGTTCCCTGGACTAAAAACTTTGCCTGCCATTTTTTGGCTTCGGCTTCAAATAATTGAATAAATAATTTGCCGATTATTTTCCGCTTCTTTTCCGGATCTTCGACTCCTTTTAATTTCCCAGTAAACTTATCGGCTGCCTTAACAACCACTAAAGACCGGCCGAAAGTTCTTTTTATCTGTTTGGTTTCTCCTTGACGCATCAAACCGGTATCGATATAGACACAGCGTAAATTTTTGTCGATGGCTTTAGTCACTAAAGCGGCAGCCGTGGCTGAATCAATTCCACCGGATAAACCACAGATGGCTTTTTCACGACCGATTGTTTCTTTAATTAATTGAATTCTCGACTTTAAATAATTAAAGTTTCCTCTTAACCTTTTAACTTTACAAATATCTAATAAGAAGTTTTTCAATATTTGTTTTCCTGATGGTGTATGAACCACTTCGGGGTGAAATTGAACTGCATAAAGTTTATTTTTACTCATAGCAGCATTGGTTACACCGATTGAAGAAGCTAAGTTAATAAATCCCGGAGGCAGTTTTAAGACCTGATCCCCATGGCTCATTAATACCGATTGCTTACCGGTAATTTTTTCAAACAAAGGTGAAGCTTTTAAACCGGCAGTAACAATGCCAAACTCTTTGGTTTTTCTCTGACCCACCTTGCCGCCGAGAACTTTCCCCATCAACTGCATCCCGTAACAAATGCCTAAAACCGGAACGCCTAGATTGAAAATGGCTTGGCTAATCATCGGTGAATTGGGCAAATTAACAAAACTCGGGCCACCGGATAAGATAATACCCT
>JAUYJQ010000021.1 GCA_030699295.1 Candidatus Beckwithbacteria bacterium | reverse complement strand
TTTGCAAGAGCCTAATTGCCTCGCTGGCCACCAGGGCGGCGGATTGTTCCATGGCATCGGTAATTACCAGTTTATCCCGAATCCTATCAGCTACGACGACACAGATGGCTCCGGTTCTCACTCCAAAGAGAGATCCCAAAGTCAACAAGCAACCGGCTTCCATTTCGAAATTCTTCACCCCGGCTTTTTGCATATCCTCAAAAATATTGGCTTTGTGACTGGGTAAATAATCATTAACTGCCGGCCGGCCTTGGCCGACGGAAAAAGTATCGGTGCTGGCAGTAATACCAACGTGATATTTAACTTTTAGCTTTTTGGCAGCGGCAATTAAGGCTCCCACTACTTCATGATCGGCTACGGCCGGATATTCGGGGATAACGTAATCTTTACTGGCACCGTCCAACCGCACCGCTCCGGTAGTAATCACCAAGTCGCCAATGTGCATATCCGGCTGCAAACTGCCGCAGGTACCTACACGGATAAAGGTGTGAACGCCGACGCGGAGGAGTTCGTCAAAGGCAATGGCCAATGCCGGTGAACCAATGCCGCTACTGGTGGCCGCTAGCTTTGTACCTTTAAATTCACCTTTGTAAGTCACATACTGGCGGTAATCTGCCACTGCTTCGCTCTTATCCCAAAGCGCGGCAATCTTTTGTACCCGCTTGGGATCTCCCGGAGTCAAAACGTACGGTGGAATATCTCCCTTTTTCAACCTGATATGATACTGCACCCCGCCTGCCTCCGGTGTTGCCGCCGAGCTTGACTTAAACGCCATATTATGTGGCAATTCTTAATTTACTTTCGACTGTTTCCAACCGATCTTCGTGCTCATTAATCTGGCGTTTCATATCTGATAAAACGATATTTTCTTCCCTAATGGTTTTCAATTCCCACATTACCTCGGCAAAGCCTTTTTTCGTCTCGGCGGCCAAACTTTTCAGGTCGTCTTTGGTGGCCGAGGTTGCTAATTTCCCCTTTATAGCCTGTATGTCTTTTTTAATGATCATCAGGTCATCGGTAGTTTTTCTTTTTCTTTGGAGCATAAATTGATTAAACACCGTGTAAAATTGCCTGTCAAATCTTGCTTATTAAAGACTTTGCTGCTGCGGCAACTTTTCGCCTAACATTATCTTTTGATAATAGTCGATTTTGCTTATCAACGCAATTGATGACCGTAAATTTAAATCTTTTGGCTAAAACCTCATAAACTTTGGCGGTTTTTTGCTGGTAAGCCATATCCGCATCAGCTAAATCTTTTCGGCGTGAACGCAATAATTTTTGCGAAACGCGCGGTGGAACATTTATATAAATTATGTTATCTGCCAGCGGCAGTTTAAAAAAATTATTTTCCAGCCAATCAATCCAGTTAACTAATTTTACCTGTGCAGCACCTTCCAACTTGGCTCCCTGATGGGCCATACTGGAATAGGTATAACGATCGAGTAAGACCGTCTTACCGGCTGCTAACCAGCTATTTATTTGCGGTTTAGCCAGCCACCGATCCACAGCATAAAAAAATGACACCGCATAAGGATTAAGCCGACTCGCCCATTTTTTGGTCAAAACCAAGCGGATAATTTTACCGAAAAACTTATTGTAACGTGGAAAAGACAATTTTTTATCGGCCGGGAATAATTTAACTTGGGTCGACTTACCGCTACCATCAATGCCTTCAAACACTATCAGCATCAATACCGCCAGCCCAATTCGGCTAACTTCTTTAAGACTTTTTTGGCTAATTTTTGTTTGGCGCCCTTACTGGTGGCAAAATTAAAGTTATCGGTATTAACCGGCATTACTACCACGTCTAACAAATACTTAGTCCCGGCCAACCAGGCCTGATTGACCCGTTTCATAACTATAAAGTAATCATTCTCGATGGTTTCAAACGGCCGCAGGTTTTTTTTGGCCCGGGCAATAACCACTTCGTCGCTGGCAGTTAGATATAAAAGCGCGTCAGCTGCCGGCAAATGGGCCCAATCAAAACTGTAAAAATATTCAGCGTAGTCTTTAAAGTGCTTTAAAGTCATCCTGCCTAAAATCAGGTTGGTTAAAGCGTAGCAAAAATCCATTTCCGGATGGACATCCTGAATCCAGATAGCTTTTTTTGCCCCGAGGTGTAACTGCTCATACTTTCTTTTGGCAAACCATTTTTGCGAATTTAAAATTGCCAGAGACGAGTCTTTGTAGCTTTTAGTCAAATGCGGGTTATGGCGCCAGTCTTCAAAAGAGACTTTGACCGGCAATCCCCGGCTCTTTAACTCTTGGCCCAAAACCTTGACCGCCGTGGTTTTACCTACCCGCATGGTATCGGCCCCGACTTCGATCCGTGGAAAACGGCTTTCAGAAAATTTTAACGGCCGGCGCAAATACGGCAGTTTAAGGTTAGTTAGATAGGTCTTGACCTCCGCTGTTAACTTAACTCTTTTGGGTAAACGCAGGCGGTTCAACCACTGTCCGTTCTTCTCTTTGGTGACATGCAATAGATGGTAGTGCTCTTCACAGGCGGCACCATAAAGGTCGGCGGCACCGACCACCAGCTGGCCGGATTTTTTGGCTTTGGCAAAGGTGTACTTGGCCGGGCTTAAACAAAACCCATTAGCATAGCGGAAATCACAGCGGGCCCGGCCCTCGATGACTTCGTCGGCCATACGGCTCAATTTCTTGGTTGGCCCGAATTCTTTGCGGTCGGAATCCAGAAGCAAACCGGCGGCAAAAACGTCGATGCCGCTACTGATAATTTTATTGATGACTTTAATTAGCCGGTCGTCAAAAAAATTAGTTTCATCAATAATCACCCGATCAACCCGGCCGGATTTGACTTTGTCCCAGAGCAGTTTGGGTTTATGTTTATCGACTAAGACAGCTTCCTCTTCGGCACCGGTGTGGCTGCGCAAAACCGCTTTATCAGTGTAACGATTATCAATACTGGGTTTGAAGGCTAAACTAGGCAAGTCGGCCATTTGGGCAATTAACCAGGTGGTTTTATCCGACCACATCGGGCCGTGGCGCACTACCAGCTTGCCTCTTTTTTTACGCATACTTTATCTTATAAACTACAAACGGAAAAAGCACAACTTGTCACTTCAAGTAGAGTACTTGAAGTATATCAAACTATATATGTTATACTGGTTTTATGGCCGAAGAAATTAACCTGCCGCCTGTTGCTCCGATGCCAACTCCGCTTACACCCAAAGCTTCCTGGACAATTCCACTCGTATTAATTCTGGCAATTTTCTCGCTGGCTATTTCCGGCTATCTTTTCTGGCAAAACCGGCAGCTGCAAAATCAATTGGCAACGATGCAAACACCAAGCCCTTCCCCTTTAACAACCGTCCCGTCACCCTCTGGCTCGCCGCAACCGATGGCGGAGGCGGCCGACCCCACTGCCGGGTGGGAAACGTATACCAGTCCCAAAAATCACTCAATTATGTATCCGCCGGATTGGTTGGTTGAGACTTCACCGGAAAACGATTGGAAAGCTGAAGTCGGTGTGCCCAAATTTTCAGTATCTAAAAATGGCTATAAAATAGTCTTTTCTTTCCCTACTGCTTTCGGTCCGGGAATCTGTATTTTTTCGGATCATCCGGACTTTACCAATGAATTTCTGGACAATCCGATTTTAGCCGAATCAAAATGTCCAGGAGGATTTGTCGAAATCAAAGCTGGTCAAATCACTTTCAGGAGAAAATCATCACCAACTCCTCCACCGAAGGAAGATTACCCGCAGGAATGGGGAATATACAACAAAGATAATAACGGCAATTTTGTAACCGTCCCACCGATAAGTTACGTCGTTCCCACTAATTACGATCAATCGACGATTTTAGAAATGGACCAAATCCTCTCCACTTTTAAATTCACAGAGTAACTTCAAGTAGAGTACCTGAAGTTACAAACTACAAACGGAAAAAGCACAACTCGGGCAGGTAGCACAACCCTCAGCCCTGAACATTTTCGTCCCGCACTGGGGGCATTTGTCAATTTCTGCTTGATTAGTTTTTTTTAATATTTTTTTGCTTGCCCCGCGAAGCTTTAGCGAAGTGGGGTTATAGCCGACGTTCAAAACCTGAACCGCCCGGCTGGTATCCCGGTAAACAGTAATCCCTTTACAGCCCGATTCCCAGGCCAGCATAAAAGCCTTAACCACGTCTTCCACCCGGCAGTCGTGCTTAAGATTAATGGTTTTAGAAACTGCATTGTCGGTATATTTTTGCCAGGCCGCCTGCATTCTGATGTGGTCTTCCGGCTCCAGTTCGTGAGCAGTCACAAACACTTTTTTGACTGCCTCCGGCACCTCTTTAATTAATTGAAGTGTACCGGCAGCGGCAATTTGATCAATCAAGCCATTAGACAGATCAATATTGGCTTGCTTTAGCGCCGTCAACAACTCGTTATTAATTTCCGGCAGGCGTATCCCGCCCATAACTTCTTTATAAAACGCCAGAGCAAAATGGGGTTCGATGCCGTAGGCACAACCAGCCACCATAGCTATCGATCCGGTCGGGGCAATGGTGGTTAAAGTCGCATTCCGAAAGGCTTTAAATCTCCTCTTTTCCCACAGGCTGCCGGGAAAATTGGGAAACGAGCCTTTTTCCTCAGCCAGTTTAGCCGACGTTTCCCGCGAGATGTTTTGAATAAATTTCATCGTCTTTTCGGCTAACGTTAAAGCAGTCTTAGAATTATAAGCAATCCCCAGCTTAACCAAGACATCAGCCCAGCCCATGACGCCCAAACCGATCTTACGGTTACTTTTGACCACCGTCTCAACCCTTTTTAATGGGTATTTACATATAGTCACCACGTTATCCAGTAACCTCACCCCTGTCTCGACTGTGTCTTTGAGCTTGGACCAGTTTATGTCTTTTGTCCCCGCATGGGCAGCTAAATTGACCGAACCCAAGTTACAGGCCTCGTAAGACAAAAGCGGTTGTTCGCCGCACAAATTGACCGCTTCCAAAACACCGACCTCAGGCGTCGGGTTATCCTGGTTGATCCGATCCAGAAAAATCATTCCCGGGTCACCATTTCTCCAGGCATATGAGGCGGCCAGTTCAAAAATCGACCGGGCGGCAACGGTGTTAACTACCTCGCCGTTCCGCGGATTAACTAGATCCCAGCTTTTGTCTTTTTTGACCGCGGTCATAAACTTATCAGTAATTCCCAGAGAGAAATTAATGTGGGGTAAAATTCCCTCGTCTTCTTTGCAGGTAATAAACTCAAGAATATCCGGGTGAGTCACATGCAAAACCACCATGTTGCCGGAACGGCGTCCGCCGGCTTGCTGGAGCATTTCCGAAGCGTCGTTGACGATTTTCATCAAAGCTACCGGCCCGGCTGCCCGGCCGGTGGTGGTAGCTACCACATCGCCTTTGGGCCTCAGGTGGGAAAAGGTAAAGCCGACCCCGCCGCCGTTTTTCTTTAATATCGACGATTCTTTGACCGATTCAAATATCCCCTCGACTGAGTCAGGCATGGGCATAACAAAACAATTAGCCAGCTGGTTGTTGACTGTCCCGGCATTAGCCAGGGTCCGGCCGCCGGGCAAAAACTTGAGTTCTTTCATCACTTGAAAGAACCGTTCTGCCCAAAAAGAACGGTTCTTGGCTGATTTTTCGGCTTTGGCTAAAGCCGCCGCCACCCGTTCAAAACAGGCTTTGGGTGTTT
Organism: Candidatus Beckwithbacteria bacterium; assembly: GCA_030699295.1. Classification (GTDB taxonomy): domain Bacteria; phylum Patescibacteriota; class Microgenomatia; order UBA1400; family CG1-02-47-37; genus CG1-02-47-37. The sequence goes on along the minus strand of JAUYJQ010000021.1, from coordinate 429 downwards.
CTAAGGGCCGGCCGGAATCGTCTTTTCTTAAATATTTATTCTTGAGAACCACAATCGAGCTATAAGGCAAGCCGACGTCATCAACTACCCCTAAACCACGCTCTAACTTGGCCTCCTGGCGCTGGCGCTCCCGGGCAATGATAAACGCCCGGGCAATATCGTAGAGTTTGTTGTCAATCAAGACCCGCTCGACCACGTCGCCGATTTCGTCTGACCCCAAAATCTTGTCCTGCTCAAAACGTTTTTTTAACTCAGCAATAACTTGCTTACCGATGGCTTTGGCCTGATTTAAGTTTTCTTTATGGATGTTTTCCTGGGCCCGGAAAATCGAGTGGCTGATCTTATCTTCAGAATAGACCTGGACTTCGCCCGAGCGTTTTTTTACCTGCCAAGAAAAAGCATTCATAAGCCTTACCACTGTGTCAAAAA
>JAUYJQ010000019.1 GCA_030699295.1 Candidatus Beckwithbacteria bacterium | reverse complement strand
CTTAAAAAACTCGCCCGTTTCGATGGCTTTATTAAGCTTGACCAAATCCTGAAACAGAATCCGGCCGGCCCCCATGGTCAGGTGGCCAATCTCACTGGTACCCATTTGGCCCTTAGGTAAACCGATGGCTTCGCCGCTGGCGGCAACGACGGCATGAGGGTTTTCGTGCCACAATCGTTCAAACTGCGGAGTTTTTGCCTGCCTGATGGCATTGCCCTCATCCCGGTCCCTCAAGCCCCAACCGTCCAAAATTACCAAACATACCCGCTTTTTCATTCTCTTATTTTATACCATCGGCTAAAATCAAGTCATTAAATTTCCATTCCGGGAGTGGAATACTCAAGACAAATAAGGAATTTTCTCATTGGATAACTTCTTGTTGTTTTAATCCTTCCACTATAATTAAATCGTCGGCAATTACTGGGTGCTCCCAGGCTTTCTTTACTTGCTGAAACGAATATTTAATATATGGTCCAACGTCCGGATCATGGATTAAAACATCATCTCCTTCAATTCCGGTTAAAACCACAAAGTGCCCAACGTAAGACCCGCCTTTGTTATTTAAAGTATTCCAGTCTATGGGAAAATAAACCACCTTACCTTGTTTAAACCATTCAATCATTTCCTCGAATTCGGTTTTTCTCTTTTCAAGTAACTGTTTTTGCCTCATCGTCTCCACCATCCAGTCAAAACTGACAACGTCCACAAACTTCATTTGCTGTTCATAATCCTTACCGTACCAACGCTGAAATTGCCCGGGGTCTTCGGTTGAAGTGTTAATGACGTCATCGGAAAAACACTTAGCTTTTATCCCGTAATGATCAAGTAAAATTGCCAGTTGCGGCGGAAAACCATACTTACCCTGAACGTGTTTAATCACCCAATTCATCTCGTCAAAATCCGGCTCAAATTCCGACCGAAAATACTTAATCACCATCGCTGTACAGGCTTGACCACACTCAAATCCCCGGCTTTTGATAAACGGAATATCCAACTTCATTTCCGAAACGGATTGTTAAACATTGCCCGTTCGCCCAATTCGCGTTCGATTTTTAGTAACCGATTGTACTTAATGACCCGTTCGGAGCGGCAGGGCGCGCCTGCCTTGATCTGGCCGGTCCCGGCGGCCACGACTAAATCGGCAATAAAATCGTCCTCGGTTTCACCGGAACGGTGGGAAATAATGGTCGCCAGGTTGTTCTTCCTGGCCAGGTTAATCACCCCGACTGTTTCTGTCAGCGTCCCCACCTGATTTGGCTTAATTAAAATCGCGTTGCTGGACTTTTCAGCCACTCCCTTTTCCAGCCTCTTTTTGTCAGTGACGTACAAATCGTCGCCGACAATCTGGATTTTACTGCCCAGCCTTTCGTTCATAAATTTCCAGCCGGACCAGTCGTCTTCACTCAAACCGTCTTCAATCGACACAATCGGGTAAGCCTTAAGCCAATCTTCATAAACGGCAATTAAACCGGGGCTGGAAAGCTTTTTGTTTTCGGTTTTTAAGACATACTCGTTGTTGGTAAAAATCTCGGTGGCCGCCGGATCCAAGGCCAAAGCCACTTGCTCGCCCGGTTTATACCCGGCCTTACTGATGGCTTCGACTAACAGCTGCAAAGCCTGTTGGTGGCTGGTTAGCTTGGGCATAAAGCCGCCTTCATCGCCCACTCCCACCGGCAAGCCTTTTTCCAACAGCAGTTTTTTCAACATCTGGTAAATCTCGGCCGACCAGCGCAGGGCCTCGGCAAAGTTGGAGGCAGATATGGGCATAATCATAAACTCCTGCAGGTCGACCGACCCCAGGGCGTGCTTGCCGCCGTTTAAAACATTCAGCATAGGTACCGGCATTTCCCAATTACTGCCCAAGTGGCTGAAAAATTTATCCCGGAGATAGCGGTATAACGGCTGGCCGGAAGTCGCCGCCGCCGCCCTGGCCGCGGCCAAACTGACGGCTAAAATAGCATTGGCCCCCAACCGGCTTTTGTTGGCGGTGGCGTCAAGCTCAATCATGGTGGCATCAATTTCTTCATGGTCAGAAACGTCTTTGCCGACAATGGCCGGAGCAATGATTTTCTCCACGTTTTCCACCGCGGTTAAAACACCCCTGCCGAAAAAGCGGCGGTTGTCGCCGTCTCTTAACTCAATGACCTCATGGCTGCCGGTAGAGGCGCCTGAAGGCACGGTTGCCTGGCCGGTTCTGCCGCCGGCAGTTACCCAAGCGGCTACGGTCGGATTTCCCCGCGAGTCTAATACCTCCACTGCCTCGACTTTTTCAATCTTAGCCATGAATCAATCTTAACACTATTTTTCAAAGCGTTTGAAGTTTTCCTGAAACAGACGGTGCAGGCGGCGCGCCTGATTAGCAAATGCGGCTTTATCCGTCCAGGTATTTTTGGGGTTTAAGATCTGACTATCAACTCCGGCTACTTTTTTGGGAATTCTTAACCCAAACGGCTGCGTCAACTGATAATCCACCCTGGCTAACTTGCCGGTAAGAACTTGGGTGACAATCTGGCGGGTGGCGGCCAAACTGATCCGTTGGCCGACGCCGTAGCCGCCCCCGCTCCAACCGGTATTGATCAGATAAACCTGGCTTTGATACTGCTTAATTTTCTCGGCCAGAATCCGGGCATAAACCTGGGGGTGCAAAGTCAGAAACGGCAGGCCAAAACACGAGGAAAAAGCCGCTTTGGGCTCGTTAATGCCCCGCTCGGTGCCGGCAATTTTAGCGGTATAGCCGGATAAAAACCAGTAGCGCGCTTGAGCTTGAGTCAGTTTGGCTACCGGAGGCAAGACTCCAAACGAGTCACAGGTTAAGAACACCACTGTCTTCGGGTGCGGGCCAACCAGGTCACCCTTGACCCTAATACCGACGTGCTCAATCGGATAGCTCACCCGGGTATTCTCGGTCTTGGCCGAAGCAGTAAAGTCCACCTTGCCCCCTCTACCGACAACCACGTTTTCTAAAAGAGCATTGCGTTTGATCGCCTGATAAATCTCCGGTTCGCCGTCTTGACTCAAATTAATGACCTTGGCATAACAACCGCCTTCTAAATTAAACACGCCCTGATCATCCCAGCCATGCTCGTCATCGCCGATCAACTGCCGTTTCGGATCATGAGACAAGGTGGTCTTGCCGGTGCCGGATAGGCCGAAAAATAAGGCGCTTTTCCCGTCTTTACCGATATTGGCACTGCAGTGAAACGAGCCGACCTTTTGCAAAGGCAAGGCATAGTTGGCAATAGAAAACAGGCCTTTTTTGATCTCCCCGCCGTACCAGGTACCGACAATTACCACTTGGCGTTTTTCCAGATTAATCGCCACAGCCGCTTCGCTGTTAAGGCCAAATTTCTCCCAATCTTTGGCGGTGGTTTTCGAGGCAGAATAGATCGTCCATGAGGGTTCCGAACTTTCAGAGAGTTCGGAACCTTTTGACCTAATAAACATGTTTTTAAAAAAATGGGCCTGCCAAGCAACTTCAGTAATCAGCCGCACTTTAAGCTGCAGAGATTTTCTGGCGCCCAAAAAGCCATCCTGGACATAAACTTGGTTGCCTTTAAGCTGGTGCTGAGCTAGATCATATAAATAGTCCCAGGCTTCGATCGCCAACGGCTGATTGGGCGACTGCGGGTTAGCTTGATCACGCCACCAGACATGCCGGCTGGCCGGACCGCCGGCGACAATAAACTTATCTTCCGGCGACCGACCGGTAAAGCGGCCGGTGTCGACGCTGACCGCCCCAAACTCCGTTACCGTCCCCTTGTCCCAGCCGCTTAACCCCGGCTTGGTTTCTGCCTTAAAAAGCTGAGAGTAACTTAAATTGTAATTATCAATAGTATGTCTCCACAAAGGATTTTA
>JAUYJQ010000008.1 GCA_030699295.1 Candidatus Beckwithbacteria bacterium | reverse complement strand
ACTCTTAGTCATGGGGAAAAACCTGTCGTTCCTGGCGCCGGAAACCTCGTTTTCCCGGCGGTCGCAACTGACTAATATCAGCCTGAAAATGTTTCAAGATCGGCCTCTAACCGGCGTGGGTTTAAATAACTTTACCGTGGTCATGGACCGCTACGGCTACGTCCCGGCCGCCACCCGCTTCTTGCAACCGGTTCACAATATTTATCTGCTGATCCTATCAGAAACCGGGTTGATCGGCACACTTGGTTTTCTGTATCTTATTCTTCAAGGTCTCTCCTTGAAGGCCTTCAAGGAGAGACCTTTATGGATACTCTTATTCCTCGGCCTGTTTGACCACTACCCGCTGACTTTACAAACCGGATTACTGCTATTTATCTTGACTTTATATTAACCTATAGTATTATAATATCATCAATATGACGAGAGAGATAGTTTCCCCACTACTTGGCGCCAGCGCCGAAATCGGCCTGCAAGGAATTCAAGCCGCTATCTCCAATGCTCAACTCGATAGCGCATTTAATCACGCACTGAAAACACGAGTGGAAACCGGCTCAGTTCCCCAAGGAATGCAAATTAATCTAATTAATCAATCAGAACTCACTCATCATCATCAGGCAATCTTTGAGCAATCTCTCCCCTGGAAAAACGAAACCAACCCAGAAACAGCCTTAATCCGCGCCGGACAAATTCTTGTTATGGCAAACCTCCTCTTCGGAGAACAAGCCAGAGCTCGCCTCACTAAAAAACAAGCCAATAAACTTTGGCTCATGGCTGAAGGCGCCGCTACATATATTGCCCCCATCTTCGTCGCCCATTTACCTCAAATCATCAATAACTTAGAACATGCCGTCAATTTTTTTGAAAAAATCGGTCCTGCCATAGAAATCAGCACCATTGTTTTAGCTGCCTTTATTCAAATCAAATCAGCTTACTGGAATCATCAATATGCCGACCACGAAAAAAGAGTTAAACATTCAGCTAAATCCAAAGCCAGTGCTCCCGCCATGCCCGCCAAAATGAGTACGAATGACTTAGAAAAAGCTTTAGCAGAAACGATAGCAGCCGCTAACGTTAAGATAAATAATCTGAGAAGAGAAGGAAGGAAAACTGCCCCATATCTAGATGCCAAATTGCAGGTAGCTGGAATAGATATAGATAATGAACGAAGAGAACAGGGTGCCTTCGTTATTCTCCCACACTTGGTAACAAATAAAAAATCTCAATATTCGCTAAATGATTTTACTGAATTAAATCGATTGAAAGGTGCCCCTGTCCCCCTAGAGTTTCCGGATAGTATGAAAAAAAGCTTGGAGCGGATTGCTCCCCGCTTGAGTGATTTATTACTAAAAAGGCAACATCGGCGACACAGGCAAAAACCTAAAACTTAGTCCCTACATCTTCTCAGGCGCGCTGATTCCCAACAAGTTAAGTCCCCGCTTAATAATCTCGGCCGTGGCGTGAGTTAGCCAAAGCCGGAACGGCTCAGCCTCACCCGAACCGATGACCCGGTGCTTGTTATAAAAACTGTTAAACTTTTGGGCCAGGTCGTAAATAAAGTTGGCCACGAGGTTAGGCGCCAAGGTTTCAGACGCCTCGACCACCACTTCCTCAAACCGATACAGCGTCCGCAGTAAAATTTCCTCTTCAGCCTTCAAGGTCTGTCCTTGTAGGTTAACCTTCAAGGACTCTCCTTGTAGGCCTGCTTTCTCGAGGACAGAGTGGGCCCGGGCGTAGGTGTACTGCAGATACGGCCCGGAATTGCCTTCTACGCTGACGGATTTTTTGATGTCAAAGGCGACGTCCTGCCGGCAACCGGTCTTTAACACCGAATACTTGACTGCCCCCACGGTCACCGTTTCCAACGCCTCGTTATTTTTCGCCAGCGGCTTTAATAATTTTTTTATTTCATCCAATAACCCATCAACCGTAATGATTTCCCCGGTCCGAGAAGATATTTTTTTGCCGATTAAATTAACCATGCCCATCGATAAATGAAACTCCCTGCCGGTAAATTTCTGATCAAGCAACTCCAGGGCTTTGATAATCACCTGAAAATAACCGGCCTGTTCGTTGGCCACCACGTGGATGCACCGGTCAAACGGAAACGCCTGAAACTGCAACGGCGCCAAACCCATGTCCTTGGCCTCGTAGGTCGGATTGCCGTCTTGGGTGACAAAAACCCGGGTGTGCAAGCCGTAATTTTCGCCGGGAAACACGATTGCCCCATCGCTGGTTTTAAACACCCTGCCGATATTTTCCAAAACAATCTGTTTACCCGGTTCGGCCACTTCGCTTTCAAAAAATAACCGATCATACTTGGTTTCAAATCGTTCATAAAATTGCCGGTAGTAATCCAAACTCCATTTTCTTGTCTGCTGGTAAATTTTTTCCACCGATTCATCACGGGCATAAATTTGATGGTTCAGGTTGTCAATTTCCGCTTTATTGGTTTCGTAATCCTCATTTCCCCTAACGTAACCCTCGCCCAATAAATGAGCTTTCCGGGTTAAACTTAATTTTTCAGCCTGTTTCAGGGTTAATTTTCTTTTTTCTAAAATTTTTTGAGTTCCCCAAATGGATTTGGCCACGTGCGGACCGATGTCCCCCTGATAATTGGCCCGGAAAACCTCGGCCCCGGCAACAGATAAAATTCTGGCCAACGCCTCGCCCACAATCAATGTCCTCATATGGCCGATGTGCATCTCTTTATGGGTATTGGGGTGGGCAAACTCCACCATGATTTTTTTACCCTGTAATGGCTTTGACAATTTACCCTTTAGCACTTGGTTAGTTTGAGTGATAAGAGCTTCCGGTTGGATTGATATATTAATAAAACCGGCTCCGGCGACTTCAATGGCTGAAGAGATTTTTTTAAGACTTTCTTCGTCTTTTAATTGGGCACAAATTTGCTTGGCTTTGCCGGTAATTATGCCCACATTTGTCGAGTAATCTCC
>JAUYJQ010000053.1 GCA_030699295.1 Candidatus Beckwithbacteria bacterium | reverse complement strand
GAATTTGACCCTAGTAAACAATGCTACCTTCGACGGAAACGTCGAAGTGCAACACTTGCTCAAATTGGTGAAACCCTCTATAATAAAATCGATGGTCCTGTTGATTTAGAGGGCCACACCAAGGGAAGATTTCAAATCATGAACTCTCAACAAAGATCTTATTTAGCTGGTTTTTTAGACGCTGATGGCAGCATTATGCTTCAGTTTAAAAAACGCGAAGATGTCCGTTTTAAATATCGGGCTAAAGCCGTTATTTGTTTTTATCAAAATGATAAAGATAAACCGGGTTTAGATAAGTTAAGAGATATAGCCGGAATTGGTTATGTCTACGGCCGAAACGATAGTATGGCTGAGTGGCGGATCGAAGGATACGCCAGGGTAAAAGATTTTTTACTCAAGCTATTGCCATATTTAAGATTTAAACAACGTCAAGCGAAATTTTTACTGCAAGCCTTGAAAATTCTGGAAAAGAAAGGCTATAGCGCAAACGACTTATTAAAAGTTTGCCTGTTGGCCAATAAAATTTCCGAATTGAATAATGCACCTAGGCGCAGAAAAAACAACTATGAATCAGTTAAAAAAGATTTGTTGAAACTTGGTTTGATTTCCCCTTAACGACTGGAGGTCGCCTTAGGCGACTGAAGATGGGTAGTTCTTACTAATAATTAGTAAAATTTATAACACCCATAATACGGCAAGCACCTAACCCTCGACGAAAGTCGGGGAACGGTGAAGGTATAGTCTACACTGTTGGTAACAGCAGATAATGTGACGAGAGGACCGGGTTGAGTCAGTCCCTAGTGTGCCGGTTGTGACATCAGTCGCAGCGCCGGGTAGCTACACTGATTCGGGATAACCGCTGAAAGCATCTAAGCGGGAAGCCCATCCTAAGATAAGGAATCCCTATAAACCCCTGGTAGACTACCAGGTGATAGGCAGCCGGTGCAAGAGCCGTAAGGCTTTAAGCCTAGCTGTACTAATCGGTTGATTGAAATTAGACGTAATTGACTTTATATTCTCTTCACTTTTTAAGGAGCTAACGCAGTTAGCGACGAAAACCCGCTGTAATTTCCTGAGCGGAGCGCGGCTAAACAGCCGATGCGAAGCTTCAAGAAATGTTGGCGGGTGAAATACCTTTATGCTATAATCGCATTCCGGTCTTTAGAGCGCTGTCGTACCACCTCTTCCCATTCCGAACAGAGCCGTGAAAGGCAGCAGCGGGAACGATAGAATCGGGGCAACCCTATTTGAAAATACCTCAAGGCCGGATTTTTGTTTTTGTGCTATATTGGTTTTAATGCTCAGGCAGTGGTTGATAAGAATTGTTGTTGCCGTTTCGCTGGCGATAAATGCATGGTTCGGCTGGGATTATTACTCCGGCAACATTGTTACCAAAGTTTTTGATGGCGATACTTTTGACCTCAAAAACGGTACCCGCGTCCGTCTGCTGGATGTCGATAGTCCCGAGACCGGTTTATGCGGTTATGACGAAGCCAAGCAACGCCTCGAAGAATTAATTTTAGGCAAGTTTGTGACTGTCAAAGAATTGACCTACGAACCCTACAATCGTGATCAAGGTTTAGTCTATCTTGGCAATCAGTTAATCAATGAAACCATGTTAAAAGAAGGTTGGGGCCGGGTGATGTATAAACCCAGTTCCCGGCACGAGCAGTTAAAAGCCGTCGCCAATTCTGCCAAAGAAAATAAAACCGGAATTTTCGGCTTGGGTTGCAAGCTGGACGAGCCGGCCGGGGATTGTAAAATTAAAGCCAACATCGACGAAGACACGCTCAAAAAATCTTATCATTTAAAATCTTGCCGCGATTACGATCGGGTAGTCATCGATCGTGACCGCGGCGAAGAGTTTTTCTGCACCGAAAAGGAGGCGCAAGCCGCCGGCTTTGCCAAAGCCTACGGCTGTGAGTAATTTAAGATTTTCCATTCCGGGAGTGGAGTACTCAAGACAGATAGGGAAAAACGGCTTTGCAACAAGATCAGCCTTTGTGTTATACTCGCTCTATTCTCACTGAAAGGGGAATTATGCAATGGAGAAAAAACCAACTAAAGTTAAACCCTCAAAACTAAAGAAAACCCCTGTAACCCCTGTAAAAAAAGCCTCTGCGCCGCAAACCATGGATGCCTTGCTCAAGAAAACCGGCTATGCCCTGCGGGGCTTGAAGCGCGGCCAAAAAGTCCAGGGAGTAGTCACCGATATCAACAAGCGGATGGTGCTAATCGACATCGGTTCCAAAACCGAGGGGATTGTTACTGATAAAGAACTGGAGCTGTCCCGCGAAATGATGTCCGGCCTCAAAGTCGGCGACAAGATCGAAGCCTACATTCAAAACCCGGAAAACGAGCGCGGCCAGATCCTGTTATCTTTAAAACAAACTCTGCTTAACAAGCGCTGGGAGTACTTTGACGAGCTGATCAAAAGCGGCGAAGTCGTCCGGGTCAAAGGCCTGGAAGTCAACAAAGGCGGCATCATTGTCAAAGTGGCCGGTGTCCGCGGCTTTGTCCCGGCATCGCAGTTCGGCCGGGTATATTTGGGCCGCTTAGAAGAGTTGCAGAATAAAAGCTTTGAAGTCAAAGTCATCGAGGTCAACCGTAACAATAACCGCCTGATCTTTTCCGAAAAAGCCGTTTCCGAACAGGCAGCTCTGGCCCACCAGGCCGAGGCGCTCAAAAAGGTCAAGCCCGGTGATAGCTTAAGCGGGGTAGTTTCCGGTATCATGCCCTTCGGCATCTTTGTTAGGGCGGATATTAGCAATGGCCCCAAAACCAAAGACATGTTTTTAGAAGGCCTGGTCCACATTTCTGAGATTTCCTGGGAAAAAGTCGATAATCCGGCCAATCATTACAAGGTCGGCGATCAGGTCAAGGTCAAGGTTATCGGCGTCGATGTTAAAAGCACCCGGCTGCACCTGTCAGTTAAACAGCTGTTGACTGACCCCTGGCTGGAGCTGGTGAAAAAATATCCCGAAGGCAAAAAAGTTAAGGGTGAGATTACCCGTTTGGCCGGCTTCGGCGCCTTTGTTAACTTATCTAGCGGGGTTGACGGCCTGATTCATATTTCCAAGATCCCGTCGGATAAAGAGTTCAAAGTCGGGGATGCGATCGAGTGTTTTGTGGAAAAAGTTGACGCCGAGCACCGGCGCATCAGTTTATCTCTAGCGCTTATCAAAAAGCCAGTCGGTTATAAATAATTAGCGGGGTCCCCGCGAAAGCGGGGTAAAATTATGGATAACACTAAAATGATTATCCGCGACGACACCATCTTAATCGATTTTCGCCTGGTGTTTAAGGCCATCCGTGAGGAAAAGGGCAACTGGGAAAAAGTCGAAAAAGAGTTGTTTGAGTACCTGAATTCTGTCAAAGATTGATGCCAAAATCTTCTACCCAATATGTTTGCCAGCAGTGCGGCAGCGCCACCCCCAAATGGCAGGGGCAGTGCCCCCAGTGCGGCACTTGGAATTCTTTGGTGGAAACGGCCGTAATGGCCAAAACCGGCCGCGGGCTGGGCTCAAAGCCGGGTAGGGTTAAAACGCCGATTAAGCTATCGCAAATCAAAGGCAAAGTTTTAACCAGAATTAACACCGGTATCAGCGAGCTCGACCGGGTCTTGGGCGGCGGTATCGTCCCCGGCAGTGTCATTTTACTCGCCGGCGAACCCGGCATAGGGAAGAGTACGTTAATTACTCAGTTAAGCCTGAAAATAGCGAAGGATAGCGTTTATGTCTGTGGCGAGGAAAGCCCAGAGCAGATCAAATTAAGGATAGACCGGTTAAAAGGAACCGATCTCTCTAAAAGATCGGTTCCTGCTCTTTCTTTCCTGCCGGAGACCGATACCGACTCGGCCATTGCCAGTGTGGCTAGTTTAACCCCGGCACCATCATTAATAATAGTTGATTCGATCCAAACCATGTTCACTGCCGATCTAACCGGTATGGCCGGTTCGGTCGGCCAGATCCGCGAGTCGGCTTACCGCTGGCAGCGTCTGGCCAAAGAGCAGGGTATGACGGTTATTTTAGTCGGCCACGTCACCAAAGAGGGGGCGATTGCCGGCCCCAAGGTACTGGAACACCTGGTGGACACGGTTTTGTACCTCGAAGGCGATAAGCACCACAGTTTTCGGATATTAAGAGGCCAAAAGAACCGTTTTGGTTCAGTCGACGAGGTGGGCGTCTTTTTAATGACCGATAAGGGCCTCGAGGAAGTGGCTAACCCATCGGACATATTTCTTGAGGAAAGACAGACCAATGTGGCCGGCAGTGCCATTGCCGTAGTCATGGAGGGGACGCGGCCGATGCTGGTCGAGATTCAGGCTTTGGTAATTCCTTCCCAGCTGGCTGTCCCGCGCCGGGTGGGCAGCGGCATTGACATGCGTCGGCTGCAGCTGCTGGTAGCGGTGTTATCCAAACGCCTCAAGTTGCCCCTGGCTACCTATGATGTTTACGTTAATGTGGCCGGTGGTTTAAACCTCAAGGAGCCGGCGGCCGATCTGGCTATTTGTATGGCGATTACCTCGAGTTTTAGAAATAAAGCTACCGGCCCCAAAACCGCGGTTTTTGGCGAAGTTGGGTTACTGGGCGAAGTCCGCCGCGTCGGTTTTGCTGACCAGCGCATCAAAGAAGCCAAAAAATTGGGCTACAGCCAAATTATCAGCCCGGCCACTTCAAAGAACTTATCCACACTGATTAAATAAGCGGGGATAGATAAGAGTTTTCCTCAGTTAATACTTGATAAGTATTATTACAGGGCATAGAGATTTTTCGATTAATAAAGTTATAGGCTTGACAAAGACTGCATTCAATGGGAAAATCGGGCTAAAGAAAAGAGCATCACTACCGCAGTATTAAGCTCGAATAGCAATGCTCTTTTAAGATTAGGAGACTTGGACAGATTAAGTCATCCTGCAAATTAAATAACATTTGCCCGATTGTTTGTCAAGTCTATCGGGGGCTGAAATGGAGGATGATAAGTTGGGCAGGCCTATCATCCTCCTTTTGAGCTTGACAACATCTAATGCTTTGCTATACTAACAGTGTAGTTTGGATTTCCCCAAAACGAAGTGCAAGTTTTATTTTTATGGTAGTTAAAAAAACTTCTGGTTCAATGGAACCCTCAGTTGATGATTTGATTATGCCGCCCAGGCCGAGTTATGGCGGCCGGGTGATGGTCAACCGGCCGGCGTATCGCAAACCTTACCGTGCCCGCCAGAGCTATAGCGGCGGCAGGCCGGCCCAGCAGCAACGGCCCTTTAACGGTTATGTCGATAACCGGGTCATTCCCGATGCCGATTTGCCCACTGAAGAAGTCACCGGCATGCTGGAAATGTCCGGCGATCAGCACGGCGTCTTGCGGGCCGATTTTTCCCCCGGCGGCAAAGACATTTACATTTCCTCTTCCCAGATCAAACGCTTTAATTTACGCCCCGGCGACGTAGTCACCGGCCCGGCCCGGGGCCCCAAGGAAAACGAGCGTTACTGGGGGTTATTAAAGGTTGAAAAAGTCAACGGCACCGTCTTTGCCGACGGGGTTAAACGGCCGCAGTTTGACCAGCTGATCCCGATCTTTCCCGACGAAAGATTGACCCTGGAAACCGACAAAAAGAAGTTACTCACCCGGGTGATTGACCTGGTCGCCCCGGTCGGCAAGGGCCAAAGAGGCCTGATCGTTTCGCCGCCCAAAGCCGGCAAGACCACGGTTTTAAAAGAAATTGCCGAAGGCATTGCCGCCAACTACCCCGACGTGGTCTTAATGGCGGTTTTAGTCGGCGAGCGCCCGGAAGAGGTGACTGATATTCGTAAGCACGTCAAAGGCGAAGTCGCCGCCAGCAATTTCGACGAAGCCGCCCTGCGCCAAACCCAAGTGGCCGAACTGGCCCTGGAGCGGGCCAAGCGCCTGGTTGAGTCAGGCAAAGACGTGGTCATTTTACTCGATTCAATTACCCGTCTGGCCCGGGCTTACAACCTGGCCATCCCGACTTCGGGTCGGACGCTGTCCGGCGGTTTTGACCCGGTGGCCCTGTATCCGCCCAAACGCTTTTTCGGGGCAGCCCGTAACTTTGAGAATGGGTCTAGTTTAACCATTTTGGGCACGGCTTTGGTGGATACCGGTTCGCGCATGGACGAGCTGATTTACGAAGAGTTTAAAGGCACCGGCAACATGGAACTTCACCTGTCCCGCAAACTGGCCGAGCGCCGCGTCTACCCGGCCATCGACATCCGCCGCTCCGGCACCCGCCAGGAACAGCTGCTGTTTAAAGCCGGCGAGTATGAAAAAGTCGTCACCATGCGCCGGATGATTGATGTCTTGGATGAAAACGAAGCTACCACGGTGATGCTCGAGCGCATCGCCAAAACTAAAGACAATAAAGAATTTTTGGCCAGTTTGGGAAAATAACTGTTATAATTGTTATATGAAGAGCCGTTGGGTTTTCTCCGGGGCGCTGTTAGTTGCCGTTTTCGCGGTTTCGGTGTGGACGTACCAGGTCAGCCTCAACCGGCGGGAACCGCAAATTGCCGAGGTTACAGCCGGAGTAACTACTAATCCTTTTAATTTGACCGGCTTTACCAAAGAGGGTGCTTTAAAAGTTTACAATATCGGCGGTGCCTACTTGGCTTTTAGATTTATATACAATAATCAAGTCTATGACTATCAAACCAATCCGAACCAAAATGCCACCACGACATTTTCAGTCAAATCGGGCGAAACGGTTAATTTAACAGTCTGCGTCAATAAGTATTGTGATTTCAAGCCGTACGGTTGGTTGCCGGAAACTGCTCCCAACACCCGGTATTGTGAAGATGCCACTGACGGTGTGGAGGAGCAGGCCGCGGCCGCCGGAGAGGCGATAATTTCCATCCAGTGTTGGCAGGACAATGAGTCCGACACCGACCCCTATGACGATTTTGAAATCGTGATTACCCAGCCGGCCAGCGCGGTGGCCTCGCCATCACCGTCGCCGTCGCCCAGCCCGAGTCCGTCTCCCGGGGCCAGCCCGTCGCCTTCGCCATCTCCCGATCCTTCAGCCTCGCCTTCACCTTCACCCAGCCCCGGCCCGATGCCCACCCAGCCGGAGACCGGCACGCCTACCTGGCTGACGCTGGCCCTTCTTTCCCTTATAACCCTTATAACCGTTATAAAAATTATAAAGGTTATTCCTCATGTCTAGGCGAGGTATTATTCACCGCGCTCTCAACGGCGCCCTGGTCGGCGCTCTGGCCGCCCTGGTCTGGATTTTCGGCCCCAGTCTCTGGCTGGAAGCCGGCTACCAATTCCGCCCCCAACAGATCAAAATGGAAGGATCGGATCCTTCCATTTTGGCCGCTCCGATCTCCGGCTTTGGCAGTTTGTTTTACTCGGTCAACCAGGGGTTTAGCCAAATTAGCGACGGTGCCGAGATCCTGATCGCTCCGCTATCCACCGAGTTTGGCGTGGTCATCCCCAAGATTTTAGCTAACGTGGCCGTTTCCCAAGACGTAAACCCGGCCAACCCGGAAATTTATCAGGAGGTTTTGCGTCAAGAGGGCGGAGTGGCTCACGCCGCCGGATCGGCTGTTCCCAACGAAGACGGCGTGGTTTATATCTTCGGCCACTCGACTGACTCAAATTTTAACGTGGCCCGCTTCAACGCCGTATTCTATTTGTTAAGAAAACTGGAAGCCGACGACCTGGTCATCGTTTACTATCAGGGTAAAGACTACCGCTATCGGGTTAAATACAAAAAAGTAGTCAACCCCGATGATCTGTCCGATATTACCGATGTGTCTTCTCCCCGGCGTTTGGTGTTGCAGACCTGCTGGCCGCCGGGCACCACCTGGAAGCGCCTGTTGGTAGTGGCCGAGCCGGAGGCCACATGACCATTTTTAAGCGCTTGCGCCTCAACCCGGTGATTCGCTGGTGGCTGGATCTTAAAACCTACTGCCGCTTTTTACAGCAATATTTTGTCAACCGATTTTTAGACTTTATTTCAGATTTTGAAGCCGGTAAAGACGTGGTGGTAGATGGTTTAGTGACCAAGCGCGGCCGCTACACCCGGCCGTTTTTACACACCGGTATGATCGGTTTGTTCTTGATCGGTTTAATGCTCACCCCGTTTTTATCCAAAGCCGTTTCCGGTCAAACTGAGGGCGAGGTTTTAGGTACCGGCGGGGCCATCACTTATGACACTATGACTTCGGTTTCAGTCAAACCCCGCGATGGCCTGGTGACTTACATTGTTGAGGTCGGGGACACGGTGTCCTCGATTGCCAAAAAGTTCGACGTTTCTATCGATACCATTCGCTGGCAAAATGACTTAAAGTCAATTGACGCCATCAAGCCCGGGGATAAGCTGGAAGTGCCGCCGGTGACCGGTATGGTCCACAAGGTCAAGCGGGGAGAGACGGTCCACTCGGTGGCCAAAAAGTACGACGTCGACCCCCAGCAGATCATCAACTGGCCGTTTAACACTTACGGTGACGACGAAACTTTCGCGCTGGCCGCCGGCCAAACTCTGGTCGTGCCCGACGGCGTCAAGCCGGCCGAAGTCCTGTGGGATCCGAAGCGTTATGTGGCTCAAGTTACACCCAATGCCGGTTCGGTTTCGGCCACCGGCCAGTTTATCTGGCCTGTTTCCGGTTCTATTTCCCAGCGTTATGTCTGGTACCACCGGGCTTTGGATATTGCCAACAAAGCCCAGCCGCCGATTCTGGCGGCCGATGCCGGCACGGTTACCGTCGCCGGCTGGCCTGATGGCAACGGTTACGGCAACCGGGTGACGTTGAGCCACGGCAACGGTATGGAAACTTTGTATGCTCATATGAGCAGTATCTCTGTTTCAGTCGGCCAGACGGTCAACCGGGGCGACGTCATCGGTTACGTCGGCTCGACCGGCCGTTCCTCCGGGCCGCACCTGCACTTTGAAATCCGCCGCGGCGGTGAACTCCTCGACCCCCTCCCGTTTTTACAATAGCCTAATCGGAAGGATCCGATCCTTCCATTTTCCTCAAGATTGTTTCTTTTTCCGGGTTAGACGGTATCTGTACATAATTCCGGTATTGCAGTTGGGGGCGGGAAGCTTTGGGAAAGTAGAGCTGGAAAATAATTTCCGGGTGCAACCAATCTTTACTGGTGCCATTAAAATAATCCCTGAGTGAAGAATAGGGATAATCGGAAGGATCCGATCCTTCCAATTCCTTGGGATTTAAATGGATATATTTGGAGACGTAAAGCAGGCCTTCATCGGGATAAACCTGAGCACTCTTAAACTTTCCCTGGAACAGCGCCCCAGAGTGATGGTATTGGTGCTGAAAATACATGGCGTAAGTAATACTGATTTTTTTCAGAAAATCAGACAAGGTAGGCGCGGCCTCGACTTGTTTAAGAAGTAAATGAAAATGGTTAGGCATTAGGCAATAGGCTAGTAGTTGATAGGGTAGAGCTGGTTGCTTAACCCCTTTGAGTTTAGTCGCAGATAGTTTTGAGAGCGGGGATAAAGCGGGGTAGTGTAAATAATATTTCAGAATATCAATAAAAACCTCGTAATCTTTTTTCTTTCTGTAAATTTTTTGCTTGAAACAGCCGCGGTTAAAAATATGATGATAGGTTTTTGGTTTGAAGTTGCGGCGTAGGTATCGATCGGCCATATCCAATTATGGAAGGATCCGATCCTTCCAGTCAAGTACATGTTACAATCAGTTATGATTGATTACGCCCGTATCTTTGTCCAGGCAGGTAAAGGCGGAGCCGGCAAGGTCGGCTGGCGCCAGGATAAGTTTGTCATAAAAGGCGGCCCGGACGGCGGCAACGGCGGCAAGGGCGGCTCGGTTTATTTAGCCGTTGATCCGAACTTAAATACATTGAAAAACTTCCAGTTTCAAAAAAAGTTTGCAGCCGAGCCCGGCCAAATGGGCGGGAAGAGCAGAAGAACCGGCGGCGACGGAGCCGATTTAATTATTAAGGTTCCGGCCGGGACGGTGGTCAATGGCAAAATTGACCTGGTCAAGCCGGGAGAAAGATATCTGGTGGCTCAGGGCGGCAACGGCGGCCGGGGCAACTGGGTGTTTCGTTCGCCAACCAACACCACCCCGAAAACCGCCGAACCCGGCGGGCCGGGCCAGTCCCAGGAGTTAGCTTTGGAATTAAAGCTGTTGGCCAACATCGGCTTGATCGGCCTGCCCAACGCCGGCAAGTCCACCCTGCTGTCAGTTTTAACACACGCTCGCCCCAAGATTGCCGCCTATCCATTTACCACGCTTGAACCAAACTTAGGCGTGCTGTCTCTTGGCAAAAAAAACCTGGTGCTTGCCGATATTCCCGGTTTGATCGAGGGCGCCAGCCAGGGTAAAGGCTTAGGTATCGAGTTTTTACGCCACGTTGAGCGCTGCCAAGTGCTGGTTCACCTCTTAGACGCGACCAGTAAAACCCTCAAAGCCGACTATGAGCAGGTGCGGCAGGAGTTGGGCCAATACTCCCAAGATTTGCTCAAAAAACCGGAAATAATTGTCTTAAACAAGCTTGACCTGGTGGCTAAAGTGCCGCCATTTAAACCAAAAGCTGTTCCCATTAGCGCGGTGGCTCACAAGAATTTAGACGCCCTTAAACGCATGATGCAATTGGTTTTGACGGGCCTGTAGCACAGTGGTAGTGCGCCGCATTCGCATTGCGGAAACGGGAGTTCGACTCTCCCCAGGTCCAC
>JAUYJQ010000073.1 GCA_030699295.1 Candidatus Beckwithbacteria bacterium | reverse complement strand
GCCGGCGTCGGCGGTAAGTCGACCACGGCGGCCATGATTGCCACTATCTTAGAAACCGCCGGAGTTAAACCCAGTTGGGCAATCGGCGTCGGCAGTTTAAACCCAATCGGACAGCCGGGCAGATGGCGCAAAAACGGCCAGTATTTAGTGGCCGAAAGCGACGAGTTTGTCGCCGACCCGGCCGGTGATTTGACGCCCAAGTTTCATTACCTGAAGCCAAATGTGGCCGTAATTACTAATTTGGAGCACGATCACCCGGATATTTACCCGACCATAAACGAGGTTTTTGCCAGTTTTTCTGCCTTTACTACTAATCTTAAACCCGATGGTGTGGTGGTGGCCAATCTTGATAACCCTCACCTTAAAGACTGGCTGAAAACCATAGATAAACCGTTATTGACTTACGGCTTTTCACCTCAAGCCGATTGGCAAATATTTAATGTCCATTTAGCTTTTGAAAAGCAGCTTTTCAGTTTGCGCTTTAAAAATATGGTTTATGACGAGCTGATCTTGAACCTGCCCGGCCGCTACAATCTGAGTAACGCCGCAGCCGCTTTTGCGGTTACCCATTATTTGGGCATTGAGCCCGGTTTAATCGCCAAAGGCATTAAAGCCTTCATGGGTGCCAAGCGGCGCTTTGAACTGATTGCCGATGTTAATAAGCTGCGGCTGTATGACGATTATGCTCATCACCCGCTGGAGCTAAAGGCAGTGCTGGAGGCCGCTAAAAACTGGTTGCCCGGCCGCCGGCTGATTGTCATTTTCCAATCGCACACTTATTCTCGCACCAAAGCCTTACTGCCCCAGTTTGTTACCAGTTTGCTGACGGCCGACGTGATTTTAATCAATGACATTTTTTCTTCGGCGCGGGAAACCGAGACACTGGGCGTTTCCGGACAGGTGCTGACCCAAATGATCCGGGCCCGGCGCCAGCAGGTTTATTACGCCCCTGGTAAAGCCGCTACCCTAACCAGGTTAAAAGGTATGCTTAAACCTGGAGACGTGATTTTAACTTTGGGTGCCGGCAATAATTGGCTGTGGCATAAGGAGATTATTAAATTAATGCGCCAAGTATGAAGATTCAATTCCAGGTGGCTTTAGCCCCATACTCAACTCTTCGGATCGGCGGCCCGGCCGAGTATTTCTGCGAGGCCAAAACCAGGGAGGAATTGATCGAAGCGGTCGCTTGGGCAATTAAGGGGCAGTTAAAGATTCACATATTAGGTAACGGCAGCAACACTTTAATTGCCGATCAGGGTGTCAAGGGTTTGGTGATCAGAAACTTAATTAGTGCTATAAAAATATTAGAGACTCAAAAGTCTTGGCCTAGGCCGAAAGTTCAACCTAGGTTCCAATTGTTACAGTCGGATCCTAAGCTAAAGGAATTAAGCTACGATGAGACTAAATATCCGCCGGTTCTGGTTAGGTTAGACAGCGGTGCTTATTTACCCAGGGCGATTTTTAGTTTAATTTCCCAGGGGATTACCGGTTTAGAGTGGTTTTCCGGCATTCCGGCGACAGCCGGGGGTGCCACTTACATTAATCTCCATGGGGCGGATAAATTCTGGTCAGATTATTTGGTTGAAGCCGAAGTAATTAACCGTCAGGGCCAAGTAAAGACAGTGCCTCTTGATTATTTTAACTATGATTATGACCGGTCCATTTTAGCCACCTCAGGCGATCTGGTGTTAACCGTCACCCTTCAGCTGAGACGCGGGCCGGCCAAGCAAGCGCTGGAAATTGCCAAATTTTGGCAGCTGAAAAAATCGCACCAGCCGCAGCGGTCTTTGGGCTGTATTTTTCAAAATTTGAGCCAGGCAGAGCAAAAGCAGTTGAAATTGCCGACACCGTCGATCGGTTACCTGATTGATAAGCAGCTAAAGCTAAAAGGCACACAGGTCGGCCAAGCCTGGATTCCGAACCAACACGCCGGCTTTGTGGAAAACCTGGGCGGCGCCACCCAAAAGGACGTGCTGACTTTAATTAAAAAAGTGAAAACTAAAGCCAAAACCCAGCTGGGCTTGGATTTAAAATTGGAAGTCGTCACATGGCAAAATTAGTCATCGAAGGCGGACAGCCTTTAAAAGGCACGATTCATTTGGCCGGGGCAAAAAACTCGAGCTTTAAATTGATGATTGCCAGCTTACTGGCAAAAGGTGAAACCAAACTCAATAATATTTCTCATATCAGCGAAGTGGATAATGTCAGCCAGATGATTGCCTCTTTGGGGGGTCAGGTTAGGCTAACTGCCGGCGGGGGGATAGTTATCGACACTGCCGGGGTTGACCGCTGGGTGATTCCCCAAAAGCTAGGGGAAGTCTCCCGGGCCTCAAGCCTGTTTTTGGGGCCGCTTTTGACCCGGTTTGGCCAGGCGGTCGTGCCTTTGCCTGGCGGCGACGCTATCGGTAGACGGCCGCTTGACCGGCACCTTGATGGTTTGTCGGCTTTGGGAGCACAAATTAAATCTGACCATCAACTTGAAGCTAAAACTGCCGGGCTTTACGGGACTAATTTTAAGTTTAGTAAAAGTTCTCATACGGCCACTGAAGTGGTCTTGATGGCAGCGGTTTTGGCCAAGGGGAAAACCGTGATTACCAACGCCGCCTCTGAACCGGAAGTCGATGATTTAATCGGGTTTTTGACTAAAATGGGGGCCCAAATCGTTCGTCAAGGTAAAAACATCACTATTAGCGGCGTCAAAGAATTGCAGCCGGTGGAGTATTCGGTCATGCCCGATCGGAACCAGGCAGTCTCTTATGCCGTGGCCGCCCTGGCTACTAAAGGCGAAGTGATTGTTAACAACGCCCGGGCCGAGCACTTAACCGCCTTTTTGGATAAATTGCAGCAGGCTGGTGCCGGAGTGGAGACGGCTAATAGCGGCATTCGTTTTTTCTGGAAACAGACGCTCAAAGCCACGGATATTACCACTCAGCCGCATCCCGGCTTCATGACAGACTGGCAGCCCCTTTGGACGGTGTTAATGACCCAAGCCACCGGAGAGTCGAAAATTATTGAAGCGGTGTTTACCCACAGGTTTCAGGTAGTTGAAGATTTAGTTAAAATGGGTGCCGGGATTAAATTTTTTGACCCGAAACCAAAAAATTCGGAGCGTTTTTATAACTTTAATTTGGTTGACGATGATCCCGGTAATCATCACGGCATTAGCGTTACCGGCCCGACTCCGCTTCAGGGGAGCGAGTTTAGCGTGGCTGATATTAGAAACGGGGCTACTCTGGCAATTGCCGGCTTGACTGCTTCAGGCAAGACGGTACTTAATCAGGCGGAGCTGATTGACCGCGGCTATGAAGATTTTGCCGGGCAATTATCAGGCCTAGGTGCTAAAATTGAAAGAATTGGTTAGAATGACTCGGCACACGAAATTTTTGAGTGCTCACAGCTATCTGACTGAATCAGATGAGACGTTGCGCGCGCAAAAATTTATCTGCCTGCGTCACTATTAATTATTTGCATATATGTGCGGAATATTTGGGGTTGTCGGTCAGGAAAAAAATGCCGCTCAAAAAGTTTTAGCGGGCTTAAAAAGACTGGAATACCGGGGCTATGATTCCTGGGGGATTGCCGTTAAAAAAAACAACGGCTTAATCCGGGAAAGGCACGTAGGTAAAATCGGCGGTGCGGTCACCAAGCTGCCGGCCTCAACCATCGGTTTAGGCCATACCCGTTGGGCCACTCACGGCGGCGTTACCGAGGGTAATGCCCACCCTCACTTTGATTGTAATCAAAAGCTTTGCCTGGTTCATAACGGCATCGTTGAGAACTTTCTGGAACTTAAAGCCAAATTAACCGGCCATAAATTTTTGTCCCAAACCGACACTGAGGTGGCTTTGCACTTATTTGAAAGCGTCGGTTTAATGGCAGGTTTTAAGCAAGTTGTGGGTATGAATGCTTTTATATTGTTGGACAGTGCCAATGATCAGTTGCTGGCAGTCAAGAACGGTTCACCCTTAATCATCGGTTTGGGTAAAAACGCCAACTATATTGCTTCTGACGTTTGGGCCCTACTTGATCACACCAATCAGGTGATTTTCCTGGAAGACGGCCAGGCGGTAAAGATTACTCAAGCTAAGGTCGAAGTAACTGAGGCCAAAAGCGGCAAAATTATTAAACCGAAAATAACTACTTTAAACTGGCAAGCCGAGCAAAGCCGCTTGGGTAAATTCCACCACTATATGGAAAAAGAAATTTACGATCAGCCCAAGGTCCTGGATAATTTATCCCGGTTGTCACCGCCGGCAATTAAGCCTTCGTCAAAAACTTTTATTTTGGGTTGCGGCACTGCCTCATATGCGGCCTTATTTGCCGATTATCTGTTTGATTTATCCGGCATGGATGTCGAAGCGGTGGTCGGTTCTGAATTTCAAAAGTATCAGCAGTTATTAAAACCTAACCAGGCGATGATTTTGTTTTCCCAGTCGGGCGAGACGATTGACGTGGTCGAAGCGGTTAATTTAGCCAAAGCTAAAGGCTTAAGAATTATCGGCATCACCAATGTTTTGGGCTCAACCCTTTACCGTAAGAGTGATCAAAAAATTCTTCTGGGCGCCGGTCAGGAAGTGGCGGTTGCCTCAACTAAGGCGTTTACGGCTATGTTGGCGGTGGGTCTGCTGTTAAACAAAAAACCGCTCCAGAACGTGGCCGCATCGGTTCGCCGGCTTTTAGACGGCCCAACCAGGAACCAGGTGAAACAGCTGGCGACTAAACTAAAAGACAGAGAGCACATTTTTGTTGTCGGCCGGGGCCAAGATTACCCGATTGCTTTGGAGGCGGCTTTAAAAATAAAAGAGGTCAGTTATATCCACGCCGAGGCTTATGCGGCCGGCGAAATTAAGCACGGCCCGATCGCGTTGATCGAAAATGGGACGCCGTGTTTAGTCTTTGGAAATGCCACCAATGCCGCCTACGAAATGAAAGCCAGGGGCGGGTTGATTATCGGTATTGGTTATATCCCGGACAAAGTCTTTGATAACTATTTCCCGGTAGCTGATCTGGCTGAAGCCTCGGCCATTCCCATGATTGTGATTGCCCAGCTGCTGGCCTATGATTTGGCCGTGGCCAGGGGCTTAAACCCAGACAAGCCCAGAAACTTAGCCAAATCCGTCACGGTGAAATAGAACAATTTTTATTGACCTACAAGGACAGTCCCTGTAGGCTCACTCATCAAAATCTAACATAGAGTCTTTAATCATTAACAAGTCTCTTTCATCTGTTTCCTCAACAAATTTTTGGTATGATTCTTCGGGATTTAGTTTTGAGAAGTAACTAAGGATTTTTTCTTTATTAACCCAGGATTGATAAAACTTTCCTAAATAATTCTGGTAACTCGAGTATTTGTAGCCTGCAAGGACAGTCCTTGCAATTGCAGGCAAAGGTAAGGGGTTGCGGTGGATATACTTGGAAAGATAGATAAACTGGTTTTCATTAGTAATCATCACTGCCTTGTATCGGCCTTGAAAAACGTGGCCGACTCGCTTAAATTTTTTGTTAAAGTACATCGAGTACTTAGTTCCCAGTGATCTCAGAAAATCGGCCATTGAATCGTCTTCTTTTTGAAAGACAAATAGGTGAAAATGATTGGGCATTAAACAATAAGCAAGGAGTTTAAGTTCTTGAGAGTAGTTTTTTAGTTGCCTTGAAGGGGGTATCTTCAAGGACTGTCCTTGTAGATTAACTGGAGTCAAATAAAGCTTCAAATATGAGAGGAAAGTTTTGTAATCTTGTTCATCTAGAAAAATATCCTGCTTAGCAACGCCGCGGTTATAGACATGGTAATAAGAATCGGAAGCATAGTCTTTCAGACTATTTTTAGCTGGCATGAATCTACTATACACCTACAGGGACTGTCCTTGTAGGTTACCTGACAAGCCCAGAAACTTAGCCAAATCCGTGACCGTGAAATAGAACAATTTTTATTAACTGCCTCTGACTACTTCTGCAATAATCTTAGTTAAATCTAATTCTTGTTTTAGATTTTGTCTCTTGATATCCGTTTTAGTTATTGGTCTTGGATTCCATTCCGTATACCAACTAATTGACTCTTCAGGTGATTCTTCACCAGCTAGCGCTTGTTTATCAATACGATCGATCATCGCTTCGATTACTGAGCTATGAGCAGATAAATATTGATCCAGTGGAACTTGGCTAAGAATGACTTTAGGTATAAATGGAGCAGTTGAGGGCGTGGGTGTTTCTGCCGCTGGTGAAAGTTTTCCATAATCAGTACTTGAGAGCTGGTCCAATTTATAGTTGGCAGCATTTAATTGGTATCTTTCTGAGTCATTTAACCAAAATGCATTTGTTTGCCTTAAATCTAAATATACTCCTACCGGAATATACTTGGCTGCTTCGCGAACCAAGAAGGGTGTCGATTCGGTTTGAGTAATTGGTGTGGCTTCAAGAGTCATGAGATTTGTTCTTTCGTGCCTAGTTTAATACCTTTCACCTAAATGTCAATCATTTTGGTAAAATAGAGGCTGTGGTACAAAAGAGATTGGTAGTTATCGGCGGCGGCACAGGCAGTTCGGTGCTCTTATCAGGCCTGAAAGCGTTTCCGGTGGAGTTAACGGCGATCGTGCCGGTGACTGATGACGGCGGCTCGACAGGCAGATTAGTAGACGAATTTGGTTTCCTGCCGGTCGGGGACATCCGCCAGTGCCTGGCGGCGTTATCAGCCGATAACAGCCATTTAAAGCAATTACTGCTGTACCGTTTCGACAAAGGCCAAGGCTTAATCGGCCATAACCTGGGGAATCTGATCCTGACAGCCATGGAAGATATTGTCGGTTCAGAGCCGGAGGCGGTAGTGGAAACCGCCAAAATATTCCGCCTTAAAGGCCGGGTGATTCCCATTGCCAAACAGTTGGTGCAACTGGTGGCCAAATACTCCAGCGGTAAAATCATTGTTTCCGAACATCTTATCGAGACCCATAAATTAACCCGTGACGAAAAGATTGTTAAGCTGTCTACCCAGCCAAAAGCGGCCATTAATCCGGATGCGGCCGAAGCCATGGTTCAAGCCGACTGGATCATTTTTGCCCCGGGGGATTTGTACAATTCGATCGTGGCCAACCTGGTCATCGATGGGGTGAAAGCGGCCATTCAAGCGACCAAAGCCAAGCTGGTTTACGCCATGAACTTAATGACTTTAAACAGCCAGACGGCTTATTTTTCAGCCCGCGACCACGTCCGGACCATCGAAAGCTACGGCGGCCGGGAGCTCGACCATCTGATTTTAAATAACCAACCGATTCCGGCAGCCATCCAAGCTTTATATCAGCAGGAGCAAGAATACCCGGTCAGCGACGACTTGGGTAAGGACCCGCGGGTAATCCGCCGACCACTGCTGGCGGACGGCGCTTATCACAAGCCTTCAAGCGATGCGCTTAAAAGAAGCCTTTTACGCCATGATCCGGAGAAGCTGGCCCGGGAGATTATTAATTTGGTGAACCGCTAATGGTTAAAACGGCCGTAATTTTGCACGGTTGGGGGAGCCGGCTGTCCCGCTGGCAGCCGTTGGTCAAACAGTTACTGTCTTCAGGCTTAAAAGTGGTTTTGCCACATTTACCAGAGGATAA
>JAUYJQ010000006.1 GCA_030699295.1 Candidatus Beckwithbacteria bacterium | reverse complement strand
ATGTACTCGAGGCGGACACTGATTGATCTGACCGCAGACTACAACGTCATGGTAGTGACCGTGCCGACCAATCTGGTGGCCAATATGTTTAAGTTTGAGGCCAAACCCGGTTTAAAAACCGCGGCCACCGGCGAGCACCTTGAAGTTAAAGCCAGTGAGATGAAGACGCCCAAAGTTGAATTGTAAGCCATGTTGAACGTTTACGAGCAGGTGGACTCGAATAAGAGAAAAAGCGTAATGGTGATAGTGGTCTTTATCCTGTTTATTGTTTCTGTTGCCTGGGTTTTTGGCGAAGCCCTGGGTTACGGCCTGTCGTTTGTCGGTTGGGCTTTAATTCTTTCCGGGATCATGTCCTTTAGTTCCTATTACTACTCAGATAAAATCATTTTAACTCTGTCCCGGGCCCGGCCGGCAAACAGGAAGAAAGACTTCCAGTTTTATACAGTCACCGAGAACCTGGCCATGGCGGCCCATCTGCCCAAACCCAAGCTCTATGTCATCGAAGACAGCGCTCCCAATGCCTTTGCCACCGGCAGGGATCCCCAGCATGCGGTCATCTGCGTCACCACCGGGTTGTTATCTAAACTTGACCGAACTGAGCTCGAGGGAGTAATTTCACACGAGCTTTCACACGTGGGTAATTATGATATTCGATTAATGGCTATTGTCTCTATATTAGTAGGTTTAATAACTCTTTTAGCTGACTTTTTTTTAAGAGCCACTTTTTGGGGCAGAGGCAGGAGCAGTAATAACCGGGATAGCAATCAGCTGCAGCTGGTATTTATGGCTGTGGGTATGGTTCTGGCCCTGTTATCGCCGTTTATTGCCCAACTGATCAAATTAGCCATTTCCCGGCGCCGGGAGTTCCTGGCAGACGCTTCCGGGGTCAAATTGACCCGTTTCCCTGATGGACTGGCCCGGGCCTTGGCTAAAATATCGGCTGACAAAGAACCCCTCGAGGCAGCTAACAAGGCTACCGCTCATCTTTATATCACTAACCCGCTGAAAAACTCTCACGGCAGTATCGGCATGTTTGCCAAGTTGTTTAATACCCACCCATCGGTAACTGAACGCATTGCGGCTTTGAAACAAATGAGTTAAGCTACAGGGCCCGACTTTGTAGGCTACCAGTTAGGGTCATATTCTGGTAATATAACCTCATGAGTTCGATTTCTCCTAAATTGGTAAAACACATCGCTAAATTAGCAAATCTTCCCTTATCGGCGGGTCAAATTAACAAGTTTTCCTCTCAATTATCTAATGTTTTAGACTTTATGGGTCAATTGTCAAAATTAAAAATAGACCCTAAAAAAGCCAGTCCCCATTTGGATTTAACTAATGTCACCCGTGAAGATAAAATTGATACCAGCCGGATATTAACTCAAAAGCAAGCCTTATCTCAGGCTAGAAAAACCCACCAAGGCTATTTTTTAGTTAAGGCTATTTTTTCCTAATTTATGGATGTTACTGAACTAACCTTAAAGTCAGCACAAACTGGTTTGGAGCAAAACAGATTTACCAGCGTGGAGTTAACCCAAAGTTATTTAGAGCGGATCAAGAAATATAATCCTAAATATCACGCTTTTGTGACGGTTAATCCCCAAGCCTTAGTCGAAGCCAAAGCCGCTGATCAGTTAAGAGCTAAAGGTAAAAAGCTGCCGCTATTAGGCATACCACTAGCCCCCAAAGATAACTTTTTGTATTCTAAGATGAGATCAACCGCGGCCTCTAAACTTTTAGATAACTATATACCGCAATATGATTCGACAGTGGTAAGTAAACTTAAAGCGGCCGGAGCAGTGGTCATCGGCAAGACAAACTTGGACTTTTGGGGGCATGGTTCTTCCGGAGAACACACTGACTACGGCATCCCTCATAATCCTTATGCTTTTGACCGGGTCACCGGCGGTTCGTCGAGCGGATCGGGCACGGCCGTAGCGGCAGATTTATGTTTAATGGGTACCGGTTCGGATACTGGCGGCTCCAATCGCCAGCCTGGTTCTTATTGTAACGTGGTTGGCGTCAAACCTACTTATGGTCGGGTTTCCCGCTATGGAGTGATTGCCATGGCCTCATCAACCGATTCGATGGGTCCATTAACCAAAACCGTCGAAGATGCGGCTAAGTTTTTGTCAGTTATGGCCGGACATGATCTGCTTGATGCCACGACAGTGAAATTGCCCGTACCTCACTATCATTTAAATCTGGAAACCGAAAGAAAATTTACTCTAGGTTTGATTGCTGAGTATTTTGAAGGTTTAGATAAAAAATACCTTAAAGTGATCGAAGCAGCAGTCAAAAAATTGGAAGATAGAGGCCATCAGGTTAAACGTTTATCAATCCCTGCAGTTAAGTATGCTTATCCGATGTACTGTCTGACTGTTTTTGCCGAAATTGCTTCCAATTTATCCCGTTTTGACGGCATTCGCTATGGTTATGATCGGGATGCGTTTGGTGAAGAAACTAAAAGACGGATAATGATCGGCACTCACTCAGCTTCATCAGGTTACGCTGATAAATACTACAATCAGGCGATGGCCGGAAGAAAAATGTTGACCTATCAGTTCAAGCAAGCTTTGGAAACTGTCGATGCCTTTATTGGTCCGGTTTTTCCTTTTCCGCCTTTTAAAATCGGTGAACGGGAAACTGACCCGTTGAAAATGTATTTATCCGATGTGTTGACAGTTCCGGCCAACCTGACCGGTAACCCGGCCGTGTCCGTACCGATCGAGTTTGTCAACGGCTTGCCCAACGGTCTGCAGATTATTTGCAAACACTTTGACGAGCAAACTATGTTTCAAATTGCTCACCAAGTAGAAGAGGATTACCAAATGTATAAACTGAGGCCGAAATTAGTATGAAACTGCAACCGACTATCGGTCTGGAAATTCACGTCGAGCTAAAAACTAGAAGCAAGATGTTTTGCGGCTGTCCGGCAGAACACTTTGCCAAACCAGCCAATTCCCAAACTTGTCCGGTGTGTTTGGGGCTGCCCGGAGCTTTACCCGTGCCTAACCGGCTGGCTATCGACTGGGCCATTATGATCGGTTTAGCTTTAGATTGTCAGGTCAACCTAAAGTCTACTTTTGACCGCAAGCATTATTTCTACCCGGATCTTGCTAAAGGTTTTCAAATCACTCAGTACGACGACCCTTTTAGTTTTAAGGGTCAACTAAAACTGGAGTCGGGAAAAGTCATCAGGATTACCCGGGTGCACCTAGAGGAAGACACCGGCAAGCTTTTACACAAAACTATCGACGGCCATAAGTTAACTTTAGTAGATTTCAACCGTTCCGGGGTACCCCTGGTAGAGATCGTCACCGAGCCGGATATCTCTTCTGGGGAAGAAGCCAAAGAGTTTTTGAAAAAGTTAAGGGATATTTTGCGGAGCCTGGGAGTTTCTGATTGTGATATGGAAAAAGGCTCAATGAGGTTGGAACCAAATATTTCCTGGAGCCTGTCGGCAGATAAACTAGCTGATTATAAAGTGGAGATTAAAAACCTAAACTCGTTTCGCTTTGCCCAGGCGGGGATTGATTATGAGTTAAAACGGCAGAAAGCGCTTTTAGATAAGGGGGAGATGCCGGTCCAGGAAACCCGGGGTTATCAGCCGGCGACTAAGGCTACTTTTTCTCAACGGGTCAAAGAAACCGCCGCTGACTACCGTTATTTCCCTGAGCCGGACATTCCGCCAATTGTGTTAACCAAAGCTTATGTGGAAAATTTAAGAAAGCAACTGCCTCAGTTACCAGAGATAGTGGTTCAGGAACTGGTCAAAGATTTTCACCTGAGTCTTTCCACGGCACAATTACTGGTAAAAGACCCGTTAAAGCTGGCTTATTTTATCCAGTATAATCGGCAGATAGATGCACAAACATTGGCTAACTTGATTGTTAACAAGAAAATTGATCTTAGCCATCCCCCCCAGTTAAAAACAACCACTGAAACAGTCGACCCGAAGATTATTGACCAGGTACTAAAAGAAAACAAAGACGTGGTGGTTAAATACAAAGCCGGCAAGACTTCAGTCATGGGCTTTTTAGTCGGCCAGGTAATGCGTCAAACCCGCGGCCAAGTTGACCCCAAATTAGCCAGTCAGGAATTATTGAAAAGACTTCAGGGCCCGGCCCTGAAGTCCTAAAACTCGAAATCCAACATTAACTCTTTTATTGTCGGTAAATCCCGTTCGTCTAATTCTTCAACAAAGGCCCGATAAGAATTTGCCCGATTAATTTTAGAAAAATAACTTAATATTTCAGTTGCATCAACCCACTGTTGGTTAATAACTCCCAAGTAATTGCGGTAACTGGAGTAGGGATGGACTTCAGGGCCGGGCCCTGAAGTGATATCAAGAGGATTACGGTGGATATACTTAGAAAGATAAATAAATTGCGGTTCGGATTGGACGATTACTCCCTTTAGTTTGCCTTGAAAAACCGGTCCGACCCGTTTGTATTTTTTATTGAAATACATTGAATATTTTGTTAACAATGAATGTATAAAGGTACTAAGTCCATTAATTTCTTTTTGCCACATAAGCAGGTGGAAATGATTAGGCATCAGGCAATATGCCAAGAGCTTAATCTTTTCAAAGTAATTTTTGAGTTTTCTTGAGGGAAAAGCCTGAATGTCGTTTTCCGGTGAAGAGAGGTACGTTTTTAAATAGGAGAGAAAAACTTTATAGTCCTGGTCATCAAGAAATACCGGCAGTTTTGCCACCCCGCGATTATACAGATGATAGTAAGAGTCAGGCGCGTATTCTTTGATGGAGTTTTTAGCGGGCATTGGTTTCAGTATAGCACTTCAGGGCCCGGCCTTGAAGTTGTGCTATATTAATTTCATGCCGGATTTTGTCCATTTACACGCCCATACCCAGTACTCGCTTTTAGACGGTTTATCCAACATTGACGAACTATTAAGAAAAGCCGTCGCCCTGAAGATGAAAGCCGTGGCTATCACCGATCATGGAGTCATGTACGGCGCCCTCAAGTTTCATAACGCCGCTAAAGCTCTGGGGATCAAACCGATTATCGGCATGGAGGGGTATTTAACCACCGCGGCCTTAGATGACAGAACCCCAGGAGTCCAAAAACAAACCTATCACCAGTTGTTACTAGCTAAGACCCAACAGGGTTATAAAAACCTGATGCAGCTCACCACGTTGGCTCACCTTCAAGGTTTTTATTACCGCCCCCGCATCACCTGGGATCTATTGGCCAAGTATAAAGAAGGCCTGGTAGCCACCTCTTCCTGCCTGCAGGGGATTATCCCCCAGTTGATTCTCCAAGGCCAGATCCAGGAGGCTTTAAATCAAACTAAAAAATTCTTTGAGTTGTTCGGTAAGGATTTTTATCTGGAACTGCAAAAGCATATTCACCTTAAAGAGTTGGATTTAGTCAACAAAACTTTAATTGATTTTTCCCGCCGTTTGGGTATTCCGGTGGTAGCCACCAACGATCTGCACTACGTTAACCCTGAAGACGCCCGGGCCCAGGACGCCCTTCTGGCAATCCAAACCAAAACCACTCTGTCTGACAAAAATCGTTTAACCATGATCGGTTCGCCGGATTTTTACTTGAAGTCGGCTGAGGAAATGGCCCATTTATTTCCCGATTATCCCGAAGCCCTGAAAAATAGTTTAAAGATTGCCGATGCTTGCCAGGTGGACATCTCTACCGGTAAGTGGATCCTGCCGGATTTTCCTCTGCCAAAAAATTATCAAAGTTCAGAAAAGTATCTACGCGATTTAGCCGAAGCCGGCATGAAACAGCGGTTTAAACCGATTACCCATGA
>JAUYJQ010000051.1 GCA_030699295.1 Candidatus Beckwithbacteria bacterium | reverse complement strand
TCAGGAAGGCAGCAATATTACCAGCGAAAGGTTGCGTTTTGATTTTTCCTACCCTCAGGCATTGACCCAGGCAGAAATGGCCAAAGTGGAAGCTTTGATCAATCAAAAAATTAAACAGGATTTGCCGGTAGTTAAAACCATCGAAACTAAAGAGGCGGCTTTGGTTTCTGGAGCGATGGCCTTTTTCAGGGAAAACTATCCGGATAAAGTCTCGGTTTTTACCATCGGCGATTTTTCTAAAGAACTTTGCGGCGGGCCGCACGTTGGCTCGACAGCAACAATTGGCAGTGTTAAGCTGATTAAGCAGGAAGCAATCGGTGCCGGCAAGCGCCGAATTTATGCTGTGCTAAATTATGGCTCTAACAAATCTACTGGCAAAATTCACCAACAAAGAAACACCGGCTGAACATTTTTTTGCTTTGAATTTAAATGACGAAATGGTACGTGCCGCGGTGTGGACGGTTAAAACCGGGCAAACCCGGATAGTTAATCTGGGTAAAGGCGAAGCCTGGGACGGCAAGACTAAAGAGAGCCTATTAAAGGCGGTCGACCAGTCTTTATCGGTGGCCAGCGAAGGGGTAGCGCCGGAGCCCAGCGGCGTGATTTTCGGCTTGCCCGACGTTTGGGTGGATAAAGAAACGATTAATGCCGAAAAAAAAGTTTATTTGAAGTTTCTTTGTGACGAATTGGAGTTAAAGCCCTTGGGTTTTGTGGTTACGGACACGGCCATTATTGCCGACTTAAAAATTGAAGAAGGGGCGCCATTATCGGCGATATTAATCCAGTTGAGTACGGGTGAAATTAATCTTACCCTGGTTAAACTGGGCAAGATTATCGGCAGCCAGCTGGTTGGCCGAAGTGGAGATTTGGGCGCCGACACCGAAGAAGGACTGTCGCGGTTTGACAAAATTGATACCCTGCCGGCGCGGATCATACTTTATAACGGCAGCAGTGATTTTGAGGAAGACAAACAACAATTGTTGTCCTTCGACTGGGAAGACAAATTACCCTTTATTCATTTTCCTAAAGTTGAGTCTTTAAGCAGTGAAACGACGGTAAAAGCTGTGGCTTTGGCCGGCGGCAGTGAAGTGGCTAAGTCACTTGGACTGGAGATAAAGGAGCCGGAGACAAAAACACCAGCGGAGGCCTCGGCTGAATCATTGGGTTTTGTGAGAAACGAAGACATTGCTACTAAAGAAAAGCCGAAAGAAGAATCGGTTGCCGCCGCCGCGATGGTGGTTGAACCCGCCCCGCCAAAACCCAAAACTGAGGTAAAGCCAATTTTTGAAAAACTGAAACAGCTGTGGCGCCGTTTACCCAGATTGCCAAAATCCCGATGGTTGTTGTTTCTGGGGATTGGATTTTTTGGCCTACTGATTCTATTGGGTTGGTTATATTGGTATCTTCCCAAAGCCAAGGTGGCTTTGTATCTGGAACCACAGATTGTTAATCAGGAGCTGGCGTTAACTCTTGATACTGAGACGACCACGGTGGCGGCCGGCGAGACTATTTTGCCGGCGCGGCAGGTGGAAAAATCGGTGAGCGGCACTAAAACAGTTGCCGTTACCGGCAGTAAAACCATCGGTGACCCCGCGCAAGGCGGGGTAACGCTTTATAACAAAACTACGGCTGTTAAAACTTTCACCTCTGGCACGGTGTTATTGGGGGCCGACCAGTTAGTTTTCACCCTGGATGAAGATACGACCGTGGCTTCCCGTTCGGCCGAAGAGAATAGCGACGGGGTAATCACGATTACTCCGGGTAAAGCCGACGCTAACATTACTGCTGCCAATATCGGGCCGGAAAGTAATTTGGGGACAGATAGTCGGTTAACATTCAAGCAGTTTTCCGAAGATGATTATTATGCCAAAACCAGTGGTTTGAGCGGCGGGACGGCGCGTGAGGTAAAGGCGGTTACCCAGGATGATTTAGACAATTTGGAAACGGACTTAATTAGTGAGCTGGTTGATAAAGCCAGGGATGAACTCAAAAGCTCGCTGGGGGACGACCAGATGCTGATTGAGCAGCCGGAGGAGCTGGTTTTAACTGATAAAAACTTCAGCCAGGCTGAAGGCGAAGCGGCGGATAACTTAAGTTTGACTGGCCAGCTGGATTACCAAGGGATTGTCTATCGCCAGGCGGAACTGGACTTGTTACTCAAAGAAGCCATCAAGACAAAAATTCCAGAGAACTTTGTTATTAGTGAGCTTACAGATTTGGAACTGGGGGCGGTTACCGACATGATTTTGCCAATCACTTATGAAGCTAAGCTTTTGCCCAAGTTGGACTTAAACGAGATCAAAAAAAACTTAGCCGGTCGCTTTCCGGATAAAGTCGAGCCTTATTTGGTGAGCTTGCCCCAATTTGTGAAAGCCGATATTCAGATTACCCCGGATTTACCCCGAGCCTTAAAAACTCTGCCGCGCCAAACTAAAAATATTAACTTGGAAATCAAGCCGGCCCAATGACCCAAGTTTACTTAAAAGCCCCACCCCAGGACCCGCAACAGTTTATCCGCAAGCAACAGTTAACTACAGGTTGGCTGCGCTTTAAAATGCTCTTGCCGACGATCATGATTACCGTTGGCGCCAGTTTGCTGATTTCCGTTGGTTATCCGATTTTAGCCTATGAGTTAAAAACCGGCAGCCGGGAGAAAAGGGAACGGATAGTTTCGCCCGTGTCCGAGTCGGTTTTGGCCGAAGGTAAAGGTTTGCTTAATCCCTCTGTTGGTGAGCGGCCGATCGAGCCACAGGTTCTGGCTCAGAGCCCGGGGGGCAGCAACCAAGCGGCGGATTATTCCCAAATTAACACCTGGTTTAACTTTTCCCGGCCGCAATCACCTTTAACGCCGTCGACGATCACTCACTATAATTTGTCAATTCCCAAGCTAAGGATTAAAGATGCCTTAGTGACGATCGGCGGCGATGATTTGGACAAAAGCCTGATTCACTACGGCGGTACCGCCAATCCCGGTGAACCCGGCAGCCCGGTAATTTTTGGCCACTCGATTTTACCCCAATTTTACAGTCCTAATTCTTATCGGGCAATTTTTTCTTTGCTGCCGTCTTTAAAAACCGGTGACGAGATTTTGGTTAGTTTTGACGGGATTACTTATAAATACGTGGTTTATGATTATTACGAAGTTTTGCCAGAAGAAATTGACATTTTGGAGCAGCAGTATAACCGCAAAGACCTGACCTTGGTTACTTGTGTCCCGCCGGGTACTTATTGGCGCCGGGGGATCATTAAAGCCAGGTTAGTGGAAATCTAAATGAAATATCTGGGGATTGATTTTGGGTTGAGGCATGTTGGTTTGGCGTTGGCTGATGGGCCTTTAGCCGAACCATTGGGTGAGAAAAAATATACCTCTCCTGAGGAGTTGTTTAGTTATTTAAAGAGATTAATTGACGAGCAGGAGATCGATAAAATTGTCGTCGGCTTGCCTGAAGGAAAACTGGCGGAAACTGTAAAAAAATTTGGAGAGAAATTGGCAGAGTTAACCGGGCGGGAAATAATTTATCAGGATGAAACTTTATCCAGTCAGGAAGCCAAAAGCAAGTTATTGGCGGCCGGCGCACCGCAGAAAAAACGCCGTTTTGATCATCAAGCCGCCGCCGCTTTGATTTTACAGGAGTACTTGGATACAATAAAGTAATGCGTTACAGGATATTAGGCAAGACAGGATTAAAAGTTTCTGAAGTGGGTATGGGCACCTGGGGGTTGGCTGGAAAACCTTGGGGATGGGAAGCCCCGGATGAAGCTGAAAGCATGCGGGCGCTGCATCGATTCGTAGAACTGGGCGGTAATTTTATCGATACCGCTTGGGTTTATGGCCGCGTCGATGAGCCCAATGTCCACTCGGCTGAAGAACTGATTGGTAAGTTTATCAACGAATCCGGCAATCGGGATAAGGTTATTATTGCCACTAAAATTCCCGGGAAAAACCGGAAGTGGCCGGCATGGAAAGGTGTGTCGATTTCCGAAGTTTTTCCTGACGACTACATTGAGGAGATGGTGGACAGTTCACTCAAAAGTTTAAACATTGAGACGATTGATTTGATGCAGTTTCATGTTTGGCAGGATGATTTTGTCAAGGAAGACGGCTGGAAAAAAACGATTCAAAAAATCACCAAGGCAGGCAAAGTTAGATTTTGGGGAATTTCGATCAATGACTATCAACCCAGCAATTGTTTAAAGACCCTGAATACAGGGTTAATTTCATCAATTCAACTGGTTTTTAACATTTTCCACCAACTGCCGATTGCCAGGCTTTTCCCTTATGCCAAAGCCAATAATATCGGACTGATTGCCCGGGTGCCTCTTGATGAAGGCGGGTTAACTGGTAAGCTGACTTTAGAGACGCAGTTTAATGATCCGCTTCACTCGGTTTACTTTAGTCAAGAACGACTGAAAGAGGTGGTGCCGCGCGTCGATGCGCTAAAGAGATTATTAGATGGAGAAGCTAGAACTTTGCCGGAATTGGCGCTTCGTTTTATTTTATCTTTTGACGAAATTTCTGCCGTAATTCCGGGAACGAGAAAAGTGGCCAATGTTGAGGCAAATACATCTGTTTCCGATGGGAGAAAATTATCTGACAAGATTTTGGAAGAGTTGAAAAAACGTACCTGGGAAAGAAATTTTTACGTTGATCTTGATCCGGCGATGAAAGATTCGGGCTATATAGAAAGCTGATTTTTTGATATGATTGAAGTTAGGAGGTAGGGAGTATGTTTAAAAATGTAATTGCTCCGGTGCAGGCGTGGTTATTGTCCCGGGGGCAGTGCGTCGGTTGCGGCACCCCGCTGACTAAAGGCAGGGTGACGGCCAAAACCAGCAGCCGGGAAAAAATTAGCTGCAAATGCGGGAGAATTTTTATCCATGAGACGAAAACCAAT
>JAUYJQ010000041.1 GCA_030699295.1 Candidatus Beckwithbacteria bacterium | reverse complement strand
GCCGCCGATGGGGATAATCAGCAGTATCAATAGTATCGTGCCGTAACTATTCATAAAACCGTTGTACTCGTCAGCCCAATCGCGCGGCAAAATGCCGTAAAGGATTTTGGCTCCGTCCAGGGGAGGTATCGGTAAGAGGTTGAATATCGCCAGATTAATACTGATTAAGATAATCGGGAAAAACACCAGGCTGAGCCAGTAGATGCCGGCCAGCTTCATGATAATTGACAATATCCCGGCCACCAGCAAATTTGACGCCGGCCCGGCCAAAGAGATCAGGGCGGTGTCGCGGCGGGGGTGGCGCAGATTGTAGGGGTCAAATTCTACCGGTTTCCCCCAACCAAAGCGAAAAAATAAGAGCATCAGCGTCCCTATCGGGTCAAGATGCTTTAAGGGGTTTAAAGTCAGCCTGCCTTGAAGCGACGGTGTCGGATCGCCCAAGCGGTCGGCAATTAAGGCATGGGCAAATTCGTGAACAGATATGGCAATCATCAGGGCCGGCAGAAACAGCAGTAGGGTTAAAGGGTCACTAAACATAGATCTTGAGATATGTTATCATATGGTTTATGTCGATGAAATGTCAAAACTGTGGTAAAGGTGTCCAGCACGGCAATTTTGTCTCCCACGCCAAAAATCGGGTGAAGCGGACGTTTAAACCCAATTTACACCGGGTGACGATTGTTAAAAATAACGTCAAACAAAGATTGATGTTGTGTGCCAGTTGCACTAGGCTCTTAAAAAGAGCC
Source organism: Candidatus Beckwithbacteria bacterium (assembly GCA_030699295.1). GTDB lineage: Bacteria > Patescibacteriota > Microgenomatia > UBA1400 > CG1-02-47-37 > CG1-02-47-37. Next base: position 2,263 of record JAUYJQ010000041.1, on the reverse strand, counting down.
GCTTTTGCCTGATATAGTCGGCTACTTTTGCCGGCATCAAATCTTCCCAGTTTTTCCCGGATCGGATCTTTTCCCTCACCATGGTTGAGGCAATATTGGTAATTACCTGTTGCGGATGGGTGAGCGGCTTCATTCCCGGATACAGCGGTTTAAAGGCGAAACCCTCGCGCGGATAAATATAAAAAGTCATTAATTTTAACAGTCTCTGCCATTTGGGCCAAACATCAAAAGATTTCAAATTATCCGAACCCATTAAAAAAGAGAAACGGTGTTGGGGATAGATTTTCTTGAGTAAAGTAACGTGGTCGATGGTATTGCCGGACATATGGCGGTCAAGACAGCAAGTTTGGAGTTTAACTTTGGGTCGAAGTAAAAATTGGGTCATGGCCAGACGGTGGCGGGCGTCAACAAGAACTTGGTTTTTGGCAAAAGAGTGCTCGAACTCCGGCAATAACCAAATTTGATCAAGTTTAGGAATTAACTTTAATTTAAAAATCTGCTCCATGACAATTTGGTGGCCCAGCGTCGGCGGGTTGAAAGATCCGCCGAATATGGTAATATTCATGAACTAGATTATAACAAACAATGCCAACAGCAAAAGAGATATATAATCAATACGGAGACATTTGTTTATTGTGCGCCAATTTTAAGCCGGAAAAGGCGAGTGCGGGCATGGAAGATAAAATTATGAAAGTCATTGCGGCAACATCAGATGATGTAGCTGAGGCGGAGATGAAAGATCAACGGGCAATTTATGGGCATTGTGAAATTGGCAAACAGGGAGTAATGGCTGGCGTAACTTGTTCAACTACCCTTGACGGAATGAAGCAGTTTTCGTTTAATTATGATGGATGGCGGTCAGAGTAAGTGTCCATATCCCGCTTCGAATTGTTTCCGGGTAATCGGCTGTTTCCCCTCGAGCTGAAGCAGGTTTTTGGGTAAAAGCTTTAGGATTTTATTATTAGGAATTTTTGTCCAAACCCCGGGCCAGGGGTAAAGGGCGCGGATTTTACGTTCATCAGCGCCTTTTTTAAATTCTTCCCAGGTAATAAAGCCGTCCTGTTTGGTAAAACGCCGGCAATATGGCGTCGGCGATTGGTTCGGTTGCGGCTTTAGAGTAATTTTGTTGTTCAAATAGTCAGGCAGGATTTTGACCAGTAATTTAGCCCCGGCAGTAAAACAGCGTTTGAGTAGGTCTAAACTGGTATCGTCCGGCAGGATCGGCACCGGTTCTTGGGCGACGATCGGCCCGGCGTCGAACTGATCCGTCATCTTGATAATGGAAATGCCCGATTTGGTTTCATTGTTTAAGATCTGGTAAGGCACCGGAGTGGCGCCGCGGTAAGCAGGTAAAAGCGACGGGTGCAAATTCAAGCCGCCCGGCGGCAGTTTTTGTCCGTAAGCGGCGGATATAATTAGATCCGCCTGTTTTTGGTTTGAAACCAGGGGATAGCCGGCGGCTTCCAGAGCGGTTTTTACCTGATTGGAATACCCGGTGTTATTGCCCAAAAAGAGAATAGAAATCGGCGGCATGGTTACAGTATAATAGAAGTATGAGGTTAAACCAATTATTCCAAGCGAGGCAGTTAATTTTCATACTTCCATTCCGGGAATGGTTTACTCTTGACAGATAAGGAAAAAGAGGTTAAATTGAGTTAATGCCGATCAGACACGTGCCTTTGGTGGCCGGAGAAATTTACCACGTTTTAAATCGGGGTGTGGCCGGTCAGACGATTTTTCCGGATGTCCGGTCGAACCAGCGTTTTTTACAACTGCTCAATTACTATCAATATTTAGAAGTTCCGGTAAAGTTTTCCTCATTTTTAACCATAAACCGTGACGATCGGGAAACATTGGAGCGGCAATTGTTAAAATCGGGCCGGCGCTGGGTGGAAATTATTGCCTATTGCCTGATGCCCAACCACTTTCATTTGTTGGTGCGGCAGGTGGCTGATCGGGGGATTTTCCAATTTATCAGAAGAACGGGGATCAGTTATAGTCGCTATTTTAACTTACGGCATGACCGTTTTGGACCGCTGCTCCAAGGTGTGTTTAAAGCTGTCCGGGTGGAAAGCGAAGAGCAATTGATCCATGTGATCCGTTACATCCACATTAATCCTTATGTGGGAATGGTGGTCAAAAAAGAGGGATTGGCTGATTATCCTTGGTCATCCTTGCCGGATTATTTGGGGTTGGGTACCGGTGGGGTGCACTTGGTGAAAGAAAAATTAATTAAAACCGGCAAAGGTTATTTACGGCAAAT
>JAUYJQ010000038.1 GCA_030699295.1 Candidatus Beckwithbacteria bacterium | reverse complement strand
GGGTCACAACTATTCGTGCCTGAGGGCATCTATGGGGTTAAGTTTGGCTGCTCGCCTGGCCGGATAGAGCCCAAAAATAATCCCGACTAGGCTGGATACAGCCACTGCCAGAACTACTGTGGTGATACTTACCACAAAAGGTATATTGGCAATTTGAGCAACTATAAAGGCACCGGTAACTCCGATGAGAATGCCAATTATCCCTCCAACAACTGACAGCGTCATCGATTCAATCAGGAATTGTGACAAAATATCCTTGTCTTTGGCGCCGATGGCTTTAAGTAAGCCTATTTCTTTGGTTCTCTCTGTCACAGTCACTAACATAATGTTCATTACCCCAACTCCACCGACAATGAGCGATATTCCGGATATACCGGCAACCATAGCCGTGAGTAGTCCGGTAATTTTTTGAATTCTTTCTAATGTTTCGGCTTGGCTTTGCAGAGTAAAATCACTTTCTTGATCCTCATCAAGATTTCGTCTATCCCGCAGAAAGACTTCAACATCATCCATGGTTTGATTTAGTTGGCTTTCGTCATAGACGCTAATGTCCATTTCCTGGATAGCATCATCGCCGGTAATTTTAGTAGTCATAGTTTCTAAGGGCATATTGACTGCATTATTAAATTGGCTGCCTGATAAACCCCCTCCTGATTTGGTGACTCCGATAATCCGGTATTTACTATTATCAATCCTGATAGATTCACCCACAGGGTTGGTATCCTCTCCAAAAAGATCTTTAGCCACATCCTGACCGATTACTACTACGCTATGAACCCCGTCATCGTGAATCTGGGAAAAAAACTCACCATAGACTAAATCAGGTTTGAGGATCACTTGTGACTCCGAAGTCATTCCATAAATAAGGTAGGTGTTTTCTACATCATCAACCGCCACTTGCCCTGAAGTAAAAGTAAAAGCGGTCACGGACTCGATATTGTCGATTCCGGATTCTTCTCCGATAGCATCTGCGTCTTTTTTGGTCAGGGGATTGCTGGTGCCGCCTAGGGCAGCTAAGAAGCCCCTCCCTGAAGTTATCTGAAAAAAGTTAGTCCCAAAGGAACTGAATTCGTCGGTAATATAAGCTACCGCTCCCTGACCAATAGATGAAATTAAGATCACAGAAGAAATTCCGATAATAATACCCAGCATTGTCAGGGCTGTCCTTAGCCGGCTGCCCTTGAGTGCTTCTTGGGCTGAATTGACAATTTCGCTAAATCGCATTTTGGTTTTTATTTATTAACTTTATCTGATTCTATTTGCCCGTCTTTTAACCGCACAATTCGTTTGGAGTAGGCAGCAATATCATCCTCGTGGGTGATTAACACAATCGTATGCCCCTTGGTATTTAACTGCTTGATAAAGTCCATAATCTCATAAGCCATCTGACTATCCAGATTGCCTGTTGGTTCATCAGCCAGTAAAATTGACGGCACCATCGCCAGCGCCCGGGCGACGGCCACCCGTTGTATCTGACCCCCTGAAATATGATTGGCTAAGTTATTGGCTTTATCGGCAATGCCCACAAGTTCCAGGAGTTCCATGGCTCGTTTTTTCCTTTCTTTTGCGGGAATACCGGCATAAACCATGGGCTTTTCCACGTTTGCCAGGACCGAGGTTCGAGGCAGTAGGTTAAAGCTTTGGAAGATGAAGCCAATCTGTTTGTTTCTGATTTCAGCTAATTGATCATTAGTATAGTTGCTAATATTTTTGCCACTTAGTTTGTAAGAGCCTTGGGTAGGAGAGTCCAGGGCACCCATAATATTCATGATCGTGGACTTGCCGCTTCCGGACGGACCCATAATAGCAACAAATTCACCTTTACGGATAGTCAGATTGATGTCTTTTAAGGCTTGGTAATCACCGCCGGGAGAAACAAATGTTTTCTGGATATTTTTTAGTTCAATCAGGGGAGCGGTTTGACTCATAGGCGTTTTAAAATAAACCACTGCTTCGCTCAACCTGGTCATTGGCTAAGGTAACCACTACCTGATCACCTGCTTTAATGCCGGAGATGATTTCCACTTTTCCTCCACCCTTTGACCCAACTTCGACCGGAATAAATTCGATTTCACCGTTATCTGCGATCACCCTGACTGCCTTGCCTCCCTTAAAAGGCTTAACGGCACTTGAGGGTACTGTTAAGACATTGTCTTTACTGGCCACAGTAATATCCACGTCAGCGGTCATGCCTCTTTTTATCAAGTCTAATTTATCGTCAAGCTTAATATAGACAGCAAATTTAACTACATTTTGAGAGACTGAAAAAGTTAAGCTATCAACCCGGTCAACTTTGCCCGAGAAGATTTTTCCGGAGATGGCATCAAATTCAACCTTGACCGACTGACCGGACCGGACTTTATTGGCATCGGTTTCATTGATATTTAATTTGATAATTGTGTCAACGTCATTATTGACTAAAACTAACGCTGGAGGAGTGTTGGCCAAGGTTAAAGCCGTGGGGACAGAAACTAAGTCACCCTTGGCCACGCTTAAGTTTTTTATCTGGCCGTCGATATGGGCGCTGACTTGGCTATCTTGCGTGGCTTGATAAGCCCGCCAGTCGGCGCTCACTTTGGTGGCCGCTTGGTTGATTACTTTTTCCTGGTTTTTATAATTTGCTTCCGCTGCTAACCAGTCTTTTTCCGGAATATGAAATTCTGGTACTGCCCGATTGTTGTATTTTGGCGTGCCGGCTTCTGTTTCAAAGTCGTCACTTTCGGCTAGTTCTTTGAATATATCCCATTGTCCAAACATGTCAGCCTGCAGGCTTAGTTGGGTTGACTTGGCGGCTTCCAGCGTATTTTTAGAAGTTTGGTAAGCCGACAGAGCCGTATCTTGTTCCAGCTTAGTGGCGGTGCTTTTTACCTTGAACAAAATATCGTTTTCCAAGACATCCTCATCATTTTTTACAAACACCTCTTCAACCATGCCGGTAGTGGTTGAGTAGATGGGAATAGCTCCGGCTGTAGTCACATTACCAGTTTCACTGACGGTCTCAACGATTGAATCAAATTTCGCGGCTGCCAGTGTGTATTTAGGCGCTTTGGTGAAATGACGCCAGATTAGGAATCCAGCCACAATTAATAAGAGGCTAAGGACAACCACGATTATCTTTTTTTTCCGGGAGAATTTTCGAATCATGAGTAGATTATATTAAATTCTAAGCAGAAGTTATACTATACCATGCTATACTTAAACTTAAGAGGGGGTGAGGGAAAATGGCAGATAAAAAAGCAGATAAGAAACCAATCGGCGAGGTAATTCACTTTTATGACAAGATTTTGGTGGCCATTGTTAAATTAAACGGGGCTCTAAAAGTCGGGGACACGGTTAAGTTTAAACACGGTGAAGACGAGTTTAGCCAAACAATCGATTCGCTGGAACTTGAACATAAAAAGATCTCGTCAGCTAAAAAAGGCGCCGAAATCGGCCTGAAAGTCGATCAGCCGGTTAAAGATAAAACTAAGGTGTACCTGGCAGGCTAGCGATGGATAAACAGATTCCGCCGGCAAAGTATGCCATCATGTTTCTAAGTTACCTTTGGTTGAGGTTTGATTTGGCTTTACGTTTGGCTTTTGGCAGCAACTGGAAATCCCGCTATGAGTTTATGGCCCAGATTTTCGGAGCCGAAGACACCGAGAAGTTTTTAGCTCACCGGGTCAAACTGGTCCTTCATCGCCGCCGGGAGCAAATTCCCATAATATTACCTTCAGATGTCGCCCGGTTGACACGGAAATTTTTACGCTCCAAAATAACTTCCAAAACCGGCCGTAAAGACAGATTGGCAATGATCAACAAATTGATTTTTTGGGTCACAGACCCGGAAATTAATAAAGAAAACATTGATTCATATAAAACCCGGTCAACGATTATCAACGCGCTCTTAAATGTTATTTTCCATAACTCGTTATTTAAAGAATCAGAAACAATTTTAAACAGCCTAGCGGCGATAGTTTTTTCCCGAATTACCTACCAGGGGCATAAAGGCGAACCGTCTCCGGAAGTTCATGACGTGATTTTAACCGCCGTCAGCCAGCTGCTGATTCGGCATTTTTCGGAAATTGTCAGGCTCCGGGACCAGCGGGTGGACAAATTAACTACGATTCAACTAATCAGAGAGTTAAACAAGGCCAAGGCCGGTACCGGTTCATTATCTTTTTCCGGCGAGGTCTCTAAGAAGCAGACTGAATACCATCACAAATTTCCTCTCTCCGCCCGTCACGTTTATTTGCTTTATCAAATTCTAGAACATTACACCTTTTCTGCCTGGCCGGATTCGCGGGAAAAAGCCATCAGCGTAGTTAGTAATTTGGAGTCACAACTCAAAACCAGTTTGAAAACACTGGTTGAATCAACCAAAGATTCCGCTATAATAAAAGCATAGATGCCCGAATTACACATTTCAATTTCGGCTCAGCCGATATTTAGTATTGGCGGCTTTGAAGTCACTAACTCGATGCTGGCTACGATGGTGGTGACGATCTTTTTGATTGGTTTAGCCATCAGCGGTAAACGTTATTTTCACTTAAAAAATAAACCCCGCTGGGTGAATTTTTTACAAACCATCGTTGAATCTTTTTACGAGTTCGTGGCCGGCATATCTCCACAGCACGCCCAAAAGTTTTTTCCACTTGTAGCCACAATTTTTTTATTTGTTTTACTGGGCAGCTGGATTGGGCTGTTGCCCGGTGCCGACAGCATCGGTCTAACTACTGTTCACGGTTTCGTGCCGTTTCTGCGCGGGGCCACCGCGGACATTAACACCACCCTGGCTCTGGCAATTTTTGCGGTAGTGTCAGTTCAGTTCTACGGTTACAAGCATCGGGGAGTCAAATATTTTGGTAAATTTTTAGACTTTTCCAGTCCGATCAATTTTTTTGTAGGAGTTTTGGAATTGATCTCTGAGTTTTCCCGGGTAATTTCTTTTGCCTTCCGGTTGTTTGGTAATATATTTGCCGGTGAAGTTCTGTTGGCGGTGATCGCTTTCTTAATCCCGGTTGTGGCTAGCTTGCCCTTTTTTGGTCTGGAAATTTTCGTCGGTTTCATCCAGGCTTTAGTGTTTGCCACTTTAACTTTAGTGTTTATCAATATTGCCGTTTCTGAGCACCATTAATTATTTTATAAAGGAGGCAAAATATGGCAGCTGAAGTCGCTAGTAATGATCTAGTAGTCGGTCTCACCATAGCTATCGGCGGCATGGGCCCGGCCGTGGCCGTGGGTTTGATTGTGGCCAAAGCCCTGGAAGCAATCGGCCGCAACCCGGAGGCTTCATCCAAAGTCCAGACGATGATGATTTTGGGCGTGGCTTTTGCCGAAGCCATCGCCATCTACTCGTTGGTCGTGGCCTTAATTTTAAAATTTGTCTAAGGACCAAAAATCATGGAAATTAGATGGTACCAACTACTGTTTCAGGTCGTTAATTTCGGGGTCCTGATTTTTCTGTTAAACCGGTTTCTCTACCGGCCGATTTTAAAGGTGATTGAGCTGCGGAATAAAAAAATTGAAGACTCGATCAAGACGGCTGAAGAGACTTTCAAAGAAAAAGAAAAAATTGCCGTCCTCAAACAGCAGGCTTTAAGTGAAGCCGAAAAAGAAGCGGTACAAATACTGGAAGCCGCCAAACAGCTGGCTGATAAAGCCGGCAAGCGAATCATCAGTACCGCCCAAAGTGAAGCCGAGCAAGCGGTCGACAAAAAGCTGGCACTCCTGGCTGATACTCTGGCCCAGGAAGAAAAACGCCTGCGCGGCCGGATTGGTGATTTAGTGGTGACTACCACCCGCCAAGTGCTAAAAACCAGCCTAACCAATCAGGAGCAAAAGCGGATTGTTGACCAACAGATAAAAGAGTTAAGGAAGTTGTCATGAGCGTGGATACGATTGTGGCCGGAATAGTAGATTATCTTAAAAGCAAGCATCAGCTGGAACTGTTACCGGAAGTAGCCTCGGCTTTGACCCAAGCCGGCTTTCTTCACGCTGATCCAAATTTAGCCGAGGTTACCACCGCCTCACCTTTAACCCCCGGTCAAAAACAGGCTTTAAACCAAACTTTAACCAAGCTGCTCAAGCGCCCAATCCGGCTTAAAAATAAGCTGGACAAGCAGCTGATCGGCGGCCTGAGAATTGCCTGGGCCGGAAAAATCATTGACTTAAGCTTAAACGAGAAATTAAAACAAATAAACGAAAGCCTGGCTTATGATTGATATTGCCAAAGCCATAAGCCAAAGGATAACCAGCTACGAACCGCAAGTTAAAACCAAAAGCACCGGCCGGATTACCAAAGTTGGTGACGGGGTGGTCACCATTGCCGGTTTGTCCGAAGCCATGATGGCCGAAATTGTCGAGTTACCCCAAAAAACCCGGGGCTTGGTGTTAAATCTGGGCCAGAATTTAATCGGGGCCATTGTTTTGGGTAATAGCGAACACTTAAAAGAAGGCGATGAAGTTCAGATTAGCGGTAAAATTCTGGAAGTCCCGGCTGGGCCGGCCCTGCTGGGCCGGGTGGTTGACCCTTTGGGCAAGGCTTTAGATGGCCGGCCGGAGCCGCAGACTAATGTCAACATGCCTTTGGAGAGAATCGCCCCCGGAGTAATTGACCGGGAAAAAGTCAAACAACCGGTGCAAACCGGAATTACGGCCATTGACTCTATGATCCCCATCGGCCGGGGCCAAAGAGAGTTAATTATCGGCGACCGCTCCACCGGCAAATCAGCCATCGCTTTAACCACTATCATCAACCAGAAAAATGAAAACTTGATCTGTGTTTACGTGGTGATCGGCCAGAAAGCGGCTTCTACCGCTCAGTTGGTGACCACCCTTAATCGTTACAAAGCCATGGAGCATACTATCGTGGTGGCCGCCAACGCCTCAGCCTCGGCCACCTTACAGTACCTGGCACCTTATGCCGGGGTAGCCATCGCCGAATCTTTTGCCAAAGATGGCAAAGACGTCCTGGTGGTTTATGATGATTTAACCAAACACGCCTGGGCCTACCGGGAACTATCACTCTTACTCCGGCGCCCCTCCGGCCGGGAAGCTTATCCGGGTGACGTTTTCTACCTGCACTCCCGCTTACTGGAACGGGCTTGTAAATTAAATCAGGAGAATGGCGGCGGTTCGATTACGGCTTTGCCGATCATCGAAACCCAGGCCGGAGACATTTCTGCCTATATTCCGACCAATGTAGTCTCCATTACCGACGGCCAGATCTACCTGGAAACTGATCTGTTTAATGCCGGTGTCCGGCCGGCGATCAATGCCGGGCTGTCAGTTTCCCGGGTCGGCGGCGACGCCCAAATTAAGGCCATGCGCCAAGTGGCCGGCAAGCTCAGGATGGAGCTGGCTCAATACCGGGAGTTAGCCGCTTTTGCCCAATTTTCATCAGATCTGGATCAAGTCACCCGGGCCCGGCTCGACCGGGGCATCCGGATTACCGAAATCCTTAAACAAGGCTGGGATCAGCCTTTATCCATTGTCGACGAAGTCCTGATCATTTGGGCTGTTACCAATGGTTATCTGGATCAAGTACCGGTGGACAAAGTCAAGGTTTGGCAGGCAGAATACTTAAAACATATCGCCGCTAACCAGCCGCAGTTAAAAAAGGATCTCAAAGCAGAAAAAATCTTAAGCGAAAAAATGATTAAGGTTTTGGAAAAAGCGACCACAAAATTTAATACCAGCCATAAATTATGAGCCAATCAACCCGACTAATTAAACGCCGGATCCGCTCCAGCCAAAATATCAGCCAGATTACTAAAGCGATGGAAATGGTTTCCGCCGCCAAGATGAAACGGGCCCAAGCCCTGGCGGTTAACTCCCGGCCGTTTTCCCAAAAGATGTACCAAGTGATCACGTCTCTGTCCCAAAAAGCCAAGACTCAATCCGAGCATTTTTTACTAAATGATCCCCGGATCGGCTGGGACAACAAAAATGAGTTTTCGGTACTAGTGGTTTTGTTCTCGACTGATAAGTCCCTGTGCGGCGGGTTAAATACCAATCTGTTTCGGGGTTTGGAAAAGTGGTTGAAAGATCTGACCGTTAACTACTCCCTGCCGGCCAAAACCAAGATAACTTTTGTGACCATCGGCCGTAAAGCCAAAGAACATGTCTTAAGAACCGGCCGCCAGTTGCTGGCTGAGTTTGCCACTTTAGGCGACCGGCCCCATTTTGCCGACGTCTTACCTTTATCCCGGCTGATTATTGACGGCTTCAAGCTGGCAGATTATCACATGGCCTTTTTAAGCTACATGGAGTTTATTTCCACTATCAGCCAAAAATTGGCTGTCAAACAGCTGTTGCCGATTGCCACTACTGCTTTACCCAAGGGGGAACTGTCAACCCTTGAAGCCGAATACGTCTTTGAACCGGAAGCGGCCACCATTTTCGACTCGCTCCTGCCCCAATATGTGGAACTGCAGCTTTATCACACTTTGCTGGAAAGCCTGGCCTCAGAGCATTCGGCCCGGATGGTGGCTATGAAAAGCGCCCACGACAACGCTTTGGACGTGGTCAGCCAATTAACCCTGGAGTTTAATCAAGCCCGTCAAAGCCGGATTACTAATGAGCTCTTGGACGTCGTCACCAGTCGTCTGGCGATTGAATAATTATGCCCACCACTAAATTAGTCGGCCAAATCACCCAAATTATCTCGGTTATCGTCGACGTCTACTTTCCGGGAGATCTGCCGCCGATTTATAACGCTCTAACCGTGGCTTTGCCGAATAAGAAAACTCTGGTTTTAGAAGTCCAACAGCATATGGGCAACCACCAGGTGAAAACTATTGCTATGGGTTCAACCGACGGCTTAAAGCGCCATCTGCCGGTAGTCGATACCGGTAAACCCATCAGCATTCCCGTCGGCAATCAGGCTCTGGGGCGGATCTTCAATGTTTTAGGCGAAGTAATTGACTCCGGTAAACCGCTCAAACCCGGTAAGTTGACCTCGATTCACCGGGCTAGCCCCAAGTTAACTGAGATTGAAGCCAAGCCTCAGATGTTAGAAACAGGCATTAAAGTGATTGACCTGATTTGCCCCTTTGCCCGGGGCGGCAAAGTGGCGGCATTCGGCGGAGCCGGAGTCGGTAAAACAGTGATTATTCAGGAGCTAATCAGAAACATCGCCGAAGAGCACTCGGGCCACTCGGTTTTTGCCGGCGTCGGCGAACGCACCCGGGAAGGCAACGATCTTTATCAGGAAATGAAGAGCTCCGGCGTGCTGAAAAATACAGTCATGGTTTTCGGGCAGATGAATGAACCACCCGGGGCCCGTTTGCGGGTAGCCTTAACCGGCCTGACTTTTGCCGAGTATTTCCGGGACCAAAAAGGCGAAGACGTGCTCTTATTTATCGATAATATCTTTAGGTTTTCTCAAGCCGGTTCGGAAGTCTCGGCCCTGCTGGGCCGGATCCCTTCGGCTGTCGGTTACCAACCGACTTTGGCTTCAGAAATGGCCAGCTTGCAGGAGAGAATTACTTCGACTAAGAAAGGCTCGATCACTTCATTTCAGGCGGTTTACGTTCCGGCTGACGACTACACTGACCCGGCCCCTGTAACTACCTTTGCCCACCTTGATTCATCGATTGCTCTGGAGCGGGCCTTGGCCGAACAGGCGTTGTATCCGGCAGTTGATCCGTTATCTTCCTCTTCGAAAATTCTCTCGCCAGAGGCAGTTGGTGACGAACACTACCAAATCGCCCGGCGGGTGCAAAAAGTCCTCCAGCGCTATAAAGATCTCCAGGATATTATCGCCATCTTGGGTATTGATGAACTATCAGACGAAGACAAGTTAGCCGTTTCCAGGGCCAGAAAAATTCAGCGCTTTTTAACCCAGCCGTTTTTTGTAGCCGAGCAGTTTACCGGCAGTTCCGGCCGCTATGTCAAAATTTCCGAAACCCTTCAGGGTTTTAAAGAGATTCTCGACGGCAAACACGATTCACTGCCGGAGCAGGCTTTCTACATGATCGGGACGATTCAGGAAGCGGTCGAGCAAGCCAAGAAGTTATGAGCAAACTCCACTTAGAAGTTTTAACTCAGGAAGCGGAGATATTCAGTAGTGATATCGATTTGGTGGTGGCCCCGGGAGCTGACGGTCAAATCGGTATCCTGCCCGGCCATGTGGCTCTGTTAACCCAGCTAACTGCCGGAGAACTGTATATTTTTGACGGGCCGCGGATTGAAATACTAGCCGTCGGCGGCGGTCTGCTGGATGTCCATAATAATGAAGTCAGTGTCATGGCCGACAGCGCCGTTAGGGCTGACGAAATCGACATTTTTAAGGTCGAAGAGGCCAAGAAAAAAGCCGAAGAGGCTTTAAAACAAGGTTTGTCAGAGCGCGAATATGCCCTAGCCTCAGCCGACTTAAGACGGGCAGTTTTTGAGCTCAAAGTCGCCCGGCGGCGCCACTTATGGAAGTAAGGCCAGCCCCGGACATTCGCCGCCAGTTAAAGCAAGTTTTAAGAACCGGTGATTACCCGCACATCAAGGTTTCCAGAGTTTTTTGCTTCAGAAGCCACGGCTCCACGGCCCGGGCCAGGGCCCGAATTTGGGCCTTTCCTAAAATTTGGCAGATGGCCTTAAACACCGACCCGGCTTATATTATTGAAGTGCTCTCAGAAAAGTTTGATCATCTTTCAGACAAAGATCAAACCCGGGTCTTAGTCCATGAACTGGCCCACATTCCCAAAAACTTTTCCGGCAGCCTGCTGCCACATTGGCGCCGTTTGTTTAAAAATCTATGATCAATCTGTTTCATGGCCAGGATACTGTTTCCAGCCGGAAGGCTCTACCCCAAGGGGCTAAGCGCTTTGACGCTAAACAGTTGACACCCGAAAGTTTGGCCCAGGTGCTTAACAGCCGGGAGTTATATGGTGCCAGCCAACCGCTAGTTATAGAAGGCTTAATCAATTCACCTCTTTTAAAACAAGTGCTGGGTTCAGATATGGATATATATTTATGGGAGGGGAAAAAATTAACCGTGACTCAACTTAAAAAACTGCCTCAAGTAAAGACGAAAGAGTTTAAAATTCCGGCGGTTCTATGGCAGTTTCTAAACTCGTTGAAGCTGGCTGATCTGGAGCTGTGCCTCAAAACCGAGCCGGTCGAGCTGGTTTGGTACTTGCTCCATCGTCAAGCCAGCCGGCGCCAGCAAGTAGAGCTGTTAAAAAAAATGTATCTGGTGGAACTGGATCTTAAATCAGGCAAAAGCGACGTCCCTTTACGTACCCAGCTGGAATTGTTATTATGAGACATGAGCGCAGTCATTGCTGACAACATTTTTCGGGGTTATGACATTCGCGGCAAAATTCCTCAAGAGTTAAATCCAGAAGGCGCTTATATTTTAGGCCTGGCTTATGCCACCTGGCTGACAAAAAGACGGATTAACGAATGCCTGATCGTCGGCGATAACCGAACTCATACTGAAGCCATAAAAACCAATTTTATCAAAGGTCTGCTTGAAGGCGGGATAAATGTCACCGATGTCGGTTTGGGCTTAGTTTATTTTATGTATTTTGGCCAATACTTATGGCAGATCAAAGGCGGCGTCTCAGTTTCCGCTTCCCATAACCCCAAAGAGTATAACGGCTTTAAGCTAGCCGTCGGTTGGTCGGACACCATGATTTCAGAAGAAATTATTGAGTTTAAAAAGCTGGTTAAAGCCGGCAAGTTTACTTTAAGCACTAAACCCGGAACTTTGGTTAAGCGGGATGTCTTCCCGGCATATTTGGCCGATCTTAAACGCAAATTTACCCAGGAGTTTGACTTTAAAATTGTCGTCGACTGCGGCAACGGTACTCCGGGAATGTTTTTGCCCCAGATTTTAACCAGTTTCGGCTGCCGGGTGATAGAACAAAACACCAGCCTGGACGGCAACTTTCCCTTAGGCACACCCGACCCGACCGAAGCAGATTATCTAGACCGTTTGGCTAAAGGAGTTAAAACCAACCAGGCCGACTTAGGCGTTTGCTACGACCCGGACGGGGATCGGTTGGGAATAGTTGATTCGGACGGCACTAAAATCTGGAATGATGTCTTAGTCGCCCTTTTTGCCAAGGATGTCCTGGAATATCTGCCCGGAGCGCCGATTGTTTTTAATGTGCTTTGCTCCAAACTGGTTAAAGACACCATTGTCGCCGCTGGCGGCCGGCCGGTAATGTGGTTAACCGGGCATTCTTTTATCAAGGCCAAGGTCAAGGAAGAGCGGTCACCGTTTGGCGGCGAACTGTCCGGCCACTTCTTTTTTATGGACAACTGGTACGGCCATGATGATGCCGCTTATGCCACCTTGCGGCTATTGGCCTATTTAAAGCGTCAACACCAGACTCTCAAACAAGCAGTTGCCGGCCTGCCTAAATACTTCTCCAGCCCGGAGATTAAGCTGGGTCTGCCTGACGAAATCAAGTTTAAGTTTATTAAGGATACCCTGGGGCCGGAAATAACTACCTGGTTTAACCAGCCGGAAATTGTCGATATCGACGGAGTCCGCTTGGATACCCCCAGTCAAATGGTAGTAGTCAGGGCCAGCCAAAACGGTCCCTATATGACGGTTAAATTTGAGGCCAAAACCCAGGCTGAATATGATGCTTTGAAGCTCAAGCTAAATAAATTATTTAAGTCTCACCCGGAGATCGATTGGAGCTACGGTGTCAACGTTGACGCGCTTAGATAAAAGTAATGTTTACGGCTCGGCGGTTGATTTAGCCAAGCAGGTCGGGCACGCCTGGAAAGAGGCCCAACAGGTGGTCGTCCCGGAAAGTTATCGAAGTTTTAATAAAATCGTCATGTGCGGCATGGGCGGTTCTATTTTGGGGGCCAGGCTGATCGAATCGGTTTTTGCAGAAGAGCTGGCTTGGCCTTTAATTTTAGTTAACGATTATCAATTGCCAGGTTGGGTGGATAAACAAACATTGGTGATTTGTTCCAGTTATTCCGGAGCCACCGAAGAAACTCTGGCTAATTTTAAACAGGCTTTAGCCAAGCAGGCTAAACTAATGGTGATTACTGCCGGGGGAGAGTTGTTAGCAGCGGCTTCAGCCAATCATATACCCGTTTATAAAATCGATCCGGTATTTAACCCCTCAAAACAACCGCGTATGGCCATCGGTTATTCAGTTATCGGCCAGCTGGTTTTGTGTCATAAAGCCGGTCTGCTTAACTTAACTCAAGTAATAATTGATGGCTTGGTTAGGGTCATGGACCAAGTTAAGCCGGAGACAGCTGAAGCTTTTGCCGCTAAGCTGGAGAACAAGCAAGTTATCTTAGTGGCGGGAGAGCATTTAACCGGCCCGGCACATACAGTCAAAAACCAAATGAATGAAAATGCCAAACATCTATCCCACCGCCACGATCTGCCTGAGCTCAATCATCATCTGATGGAAGGCTTACGATTTCCCCAAAGCAACCCAGATAGCACCATGTTTTGGTTTGTCAGTTCCAGCTTGTATTCGGCCCGTTTGCAGCAGCGCCTCAGTTTAACCCGGGAAGTAGTGGCCAAAAACAAACTGGCAAGTGTTACCTGGGAAGCCACTGCCAAGACTAAGCTAGACCAGGCGTTTGAATTGATTCAGTTTGGCGCCTATGTCAACTTTTATTTATCCCAGCTTCACCAAATCGATCCGGCGCCGATCCCCTGGGTCGACTACTTCAAGCAGCGCCTACGAGGACTCTCCTCGTAGGCTAAACTTCCTCAAGAACAACGGATTTTATTGTCGGCAGGTCTCTCTCGTCAGTTTTAGCCACAAAGGCTTCATATGAATTTCTCGGATCGGTTTGAGAAAACAGACCTAAAATGTCATCTTTATAAATCCATGCCTGGTTAAACATGCCCAGATAATTCCCGTAGCTTGAATATTTATAATCTACGAGGAGAGTCCTCGTAGGCAGAATTTCCAATGGATTTCGGTGAATATATTTAGACAAGTAAATTAATTGTTCTTCACCTTCGACTAATACAGCTTTATAAACTCCCTGAAAAACCGGGCCAATTCTTTTATACTTGGAGTTAAAGTAACGGACATATTTAGTCGCCAAAGATCTCATAAAAAAATTAATACCGTCGAAAGACTTTTGCCAAACGATTAAGTGAAAATGATTAGGGATTAAACAGTAAGCAAGAAGCCTAATCTTATCATGATAATTTTTTAATTGACGTGTTGGTGGTAACTTTAAGGATTCTCCGCGCAGGTTTACTGGAGACAGATAAAACTTAAGATAACTCAAAAATGTTTTATAATCCTGATCATCTAAGAAGATTAGGCCTTTATTAACTCCGCGATTATATAGATGGTAGTAGCTATTTTCATTGTAAGTTTTAAGTGCATTTTTAGCAGGCATTACTTTAGTATACCCCTACGAGGACTCTCCTCGTAGGGGTAGAAACATCAAGTCATTTCTGTTATCTTTAATCTATGACTAAACGCCTGCCCGAGGTAGTCGATTTTAAAGAGGTTGATAAACATGATGTTGGTTTAGTCGGCGGTAAGGGTGCCAACTTAGGCGAGTTAACCCAGGCTGGTTTTCCGATTCCTCCCGGTTTTATCGTCACCGCTCAGGCTTACTATCGAGTCCTGGAAATTAACGGCTTAGAGCCAAAAATCAAAGCCTGTCTAAAAAATCTCGATCATCATCAGACAAAAAATTTAAACTCAGTTTCTAAAAAAATTAAACAGCTGATTCTAACCGCCAGTCTGCCTGACGATCTGGCTATGGCCATTATTAAGGCTTATTTAAAATTAGGCAAAGGCGATCTTAACACTTATGTAGCCGTCAGATCATCAGCCACAGCCGAGGATTTGCCAGGCGCTTCCTTTGCCGGCCAGCAGGAAACCTTTCTCAATGTCAAAGGTGAAGCTAATTTAGTTCAAAACGTTCGGGCTTGCTGGGCGTCCCTGTTTGAACCCCGGGCTATCTTTTACCGCCAGGAACGTGGGTTTGACCACTTTAAAGTCGGTATCGCCGTTCCGGTCCAGAAAATGGTTCAAAGCCAGGTATCAGGCATCATGTTTACCATTAACCCCTTGACCAATGATAAAAATCAACTGGTGATCGAGGCAGTTTATGGTTTAGGGGAGATGATTGTTCAAGGCGCGTATACTCCCGATCACTATTTGATCCAGAAGCGAACCAATAAAATTTTACAAAAACAAGTCAATCACCAACCCAAAGAGTTAGTCCGCCATGGCCAGGGTAATAAAGAGGTTAAGGTTAAAGCTTCTCTATCTGATAAACCCAAGTTAACCGATGAACAAATTGTCTTTCTGGCCAAGTTGGGTGAACAGGTTCAAGAGCATTATTTTTTTCCTCAGGACATAGAGTGGGCCCTGGACAAAGGGAAGTTTTATCTGGTCCAGTCTCGGCCGGTAACCACGATTACGGCCCCGGACACCAAAGCAGAGACAGTCAATACCGCTAGCTTAAAAATGATTCTCAAAGGCGAAGCCGCCAGCCCGGGCATGGCTGTTGGTTATCCGCGGGTGTTGCGCTCCGCGGCCGAGATTTCCAAGTTGTTACCCGGAGAGATTCTGGTTACCAGTATGACCACGCCTGATTTTGTTCCGGCGATGAAAAAAGCCGCCGCTATAGTTACCGATAAAGGCGGTCAAACTTCCCATGCGGCCATTGTCTCTAGGGAGCTGGGGATTCCCTGCATTGTCGGTGCCAAAATAGCCACTACTAAGCTCAAAGCCAGCCAAGTGATCACCGTTAATGGTAAAACCGGAGAGGTTTTTCTGGGCGGCCAGGTGATTAAAACTCCGCCAATAGCTAAAGTGGAAACGGCCCCGGTAAAACCCTTGACCCCAAAACAGCTGGCTCCGGATTTTAAAGCCACGGCCACTAAACTCTACGTCAACTTGGCCGAACCGGATCTGGCCGGACCAATTTCCCAGAAGAATGTCGACGGCGTGGGCCTGCTCAGGGCGGAATTTATGATTGCCCAAATCGGTACCCACCCCAAAAAAATGATTGCCGACGGGAAACAAAAACAGTTTATCGAGAAACTGGTGGCCGGTATGAGTCAGTTCTGCCACTCTTTTTCTCCCCGGCCGGTGGTTTACCGGGCGACTGACTTTAAAACCAACGAATACAGCCACCTTATCGGCGGGAAAGCTTATGAACCGGTTGAACCTAACCCGATGTTGGGTTTTCGGGGTGCTTTCCGTTATTTGGTCGACGAAGCGGTTTTTTCCCTGGAGCTTCAGGCCATAAAGCAAGTCCGTGAAAAATTGGGTTACACCAACATCCATTTGATGATTCCCTTCGTTCGGACGGTCGAGGAGCTCATCAAAGTAAAAAAAATCGTTAACGACCATGGTTTGACCCGCTCCCACAACTTCCAACTGTGGCTGATGGTGGAAATTCCCAGCAATGTCGTTTTACTGGAAGAATTTATCGCTGTCGGCATCGACGGCGTGTCCATTGGTTCCAATGACTTAACTATGTTAATGCTCGGGGTTGATCGGGATAACAGCGAAGTGGCCCCGGTTTACGACGAATTAAATCCGGCGGTTTTGTGGGCCCTGGAAAAAACCATTAAGACCAGCCAGCGCCACCGGGTCACCTCCTCAATCTGCGGCCAGGCGCCCTCGCTTCACCCGGAACTGACCGAAAAGTTGATCAAATGGGGGATTACCAGTGTGTCTGTTTCCCCGGACATGATTGAACAAACCCGCGAGCTTATTTATCAAGCAGAAGCAAACCTGCTGCATCATGCCAAAAATCGCTAAAGTGATCGCCAGGGAAATTCTTGATTCCCGCGGTCACCCGACTGTTGAAACCAGCATTTGGCTTGATTCGGGCCATCAGGGAGTGGCCTCAGTGCCTTCAGGTGTCTCGGCTTCCAAGTACGAAGCAGTCGAGCTTAGAGACAAAGATCCGCAGCGGTTTCGGGGCTTGGGAGTCCTCCAGGCAGTTAACCATATCAATCAAACCTTGGGCCCAAAGCTTAAAGGCAAAGACCCGACTCATCAGACTCAAATTGACCAGGAGTTAATCGTCCTTGACGGTACCCCAAATAAATCACGCTTTGGAGCCAATAGCCTGTTATCAATTTCCCAAGCTTGTCTTAAAGCCAGCGCCCAGTACTACCGCCTGCCCCTATATCAATATATCTGGAAAAAATATTTTAGCGACCGGCCTCTAACCCACCTGCCGGCACCGACATTTAACATTATTAATGGCGGCGCTCACGGCGCCGGCAATTTAGATTTTCAGGAATTTCACCTGATTCCTTCAGCCAGATTCTCATACCGCCAGGCCCTGCAAATCGGCGAGGAAGTTTACCAGAGCCTGAAAGAGGCCTTGAAGTACCGGCACGCCATTCACAGTGTCGGTGATGAAGGCGGTTTTGCCCCGGACTTGTTTACCAATCTTGATGCTCTATCGGTCATTCTGGAAGCTTTAAAGTCGACCCCTTACCAGCTGGCCAAGGATGTTTTCCTAGGCCTTGACGTCGCCGCTGACTTTTTTTATAAAAATGGCCATTACGAAATTAAAGACAGGGCTCAACCTTATAACGAAGATGAATTAATCAGTTATTTTCAGGAATTGGTCAGTGAATTTCACCTGTTTTCCTTAGAAGACGCCCTACACCAAGATGCCTGGAGCGGTTGGGTCCGCTTAACTGAAACTTTAGGGAATAAATGCCTGATTATCGGTGACGACTTGCTTTCCACCAATAAAGACCGGGTCAAAGAAGCCATTGCCAAAAAAGCCTGCAACGCCATTTTAATCAAGCCCAATCAGATTGGCACCATTTCTGAAACTATTGAAGTCATTAACCTCTGCCGGCAAAATAAGTTTAAAATCATCGTTTCCCATCGATCCGGAGAAACCAATGATAGTTTTATTGCCGATTTTGCCGTCGGTACTCTGGCCGACTACACCAAGTTCGGCGCTCCGGCCCGCGGCGAACGGGTAGCTAAATATAACCGCTTGCTGGCTATAGCCACCCAGCTGAAACTATGAAGCCCACCTCGCCGGTGGTGCTGATTGTTCTTGACGGTTGGGGTTTGGCTCCTCCCGGACCGGGCAACGCCATTACTCAGGCCGAAACGCCTTATTTTAACCAACTATTAAGCGCCTATCCCTCGGGCCGGTTGTTAGCCTCCGGCCAGGCAGTCGGCTTACCGGCAGGTGAGGATGGTAACACCGAAGTCGGTCATATCAACTTAGGCGCCGGCCAAATAGTCTTTCAGGACTTGCCCCGGATTAATACCGCTATCGCCGATGGCTCCTTTTTCGAAAACCAGGAGTTAAGCGCTGCCGCCGTCCACGTCAAGAAAAACCAGTCAACTTTACACCTGATGGGCCTCGTCGGCTCCGGCGGCGTCCATAGCAATAATGAACACCTGTTTGCCCTGATTAAGTTTGCCCGCTTAAACCAAGTTACCAAGTTATCTTTGCATCTGATCACCGACGGCCGCGATTCGCCGCCGACCAGCGCCGCAGTTTATGTGGAACAAATTAAAAGCCAACTCAAACACCACGGATTTGGCCAAATTGCTTCTGTCATGGGCCGTTACTACGCTATGGACCGGGATCACCGCTGGCCCCGGACAGAAAAGGCTTACAGTTGCCTTACCCAGGGTAAAGGCAATCAGGCTATTTCAGTCGAAGCCGCCATTAAAGCTGCCTATGAAGCCGGTTTAACCGACGAGTTTATTTTGCCGACTAACATTGTAGATGAAGCCGAACAACCGGTCAGCCTAATTGCCGATAACGACGCGGTGATTTTTTACAACTTCCGGGTTGACCGGCCCCGGCAACTGACAAAGGCCTTTGTGTTACCCAAGTTTGAAGCCGAGGCTAACAAGCTGGCTTTTGACCCCTTCCAAGATAAGTATCTGGCCAGCCATTTACCTCAAAAAGTTCATCTTAGCCCGCCATTTAAGAGGCAAAAAGTCATTAACAATCTTAAATTTGTCACCATGACCGAGTATGAAGCCGGCTTACCGGTCGGTGTGGTTCTGCCGCCATTATCAGTTCAATACCCTCTGGCTAGAATTATTGCCGAAGCCAATTTGCGCCAGCTGCACCTGGCCGAAACTGAAAAGGAGCGGTTTGTTACCTACTATTTTAATGGTTTGCGCGAACAGCCATTTCCCGGTGAAGAGTGGTTAATGATCCCGTCACCCAAAGTGGCCACTTACGACCTCCAGCCGGAAATGTCTACTCCGGCTTTAACGGCTAAACTCTTGGAAAAAATTACCCAACGGGTTTACCAGTTTATTCTGGTCAATATTGCCTGTCCGGATATGGTGGCTCATACCGGAGACTTAGCTGCCAGCATCAAGGCCTGCGCCGCTGCCGATGAGGCTTTAAGGCAGATCGTTTCAACCGTCACTGCTATTGGCGGTACCAGCCTGATTACCGCCGACCACGGCAATGCCGAAGAACTGATTAACTTACAAACAGGTGAAGTAGACACCGAACACTCTCAAAATCCGGTGCCCCTGGTGATTGTCGGTTCCCAGTTTACCGGCCAGGGAAGCCATTTACCGCCGGGGATTTTAGCCGATGTGGCCCCGACAATTTTAAAACTTATGGGTTTAAACCAGCCGTCAGCCATGGCTGGCAAAAGCCTAATCTAAGCCCAATGGAAAAATTTTTTAAACCTCGATCGATCGCCCTGATCGGAGCCTCGAAAACTAAAGGCAAGGTCGGCTACAGTTTGTGGCAAAAGCTAAAAGCTTACGCAAAGCCGCTTTACCTGGTCAACCCGCATTTCGGTTTTAAAAGTGTCAGGGCAATCAAACCAATGGTCGATTTGGCCGTGATCGCCGTACCGGCAGCCTTTGTACCTCAGGTAGTTGACGATTGTCTGGCTAAAAAGGTTAAGGCGGTCATAGTCATCTCTTCTGGGTTTTCCGAGTTGGGAAAAGCCGGCGTGAAGCTTAAGAGTCCGGCCCTGCCAATGCTTGGGCCTAACTGTTTCGGTATTGCCAATCCCGATGTCAACCTGGACACGACTTTTGCCAAAGTTTCTCCTCCTCAAGGCAACATTGGTTTTATCTCTCAATCCGGGGCTCTAGCCAGTTACTTATTCAGCTGGGCTAAAGATGAAGGCTTGGGTTTTTCCAAGTTTGTCAGCTTAGGCAACCGCTTAAACCTCAACGAAAATGCGTTTTTAAAATATCTGGGTCAAGATCCAGCCACCAAAATTATTGCCCTTTACCTGGAGTCTTTTGCCGACGGCTCTCTGTGGTTAAAAGTTGCCAGCCGCGTCTCCCGCCGCAAACCGGTAGTGGTCTTGTTTGCCGGTCAAACTCCGGCCGGGCGCCGGGCCAGCCGCAGTCACACGGCTTCACTTAGCCCGGAGGATAGCCTGGTGACCGCCGCTTTGGCTCAATCCGGCTGTTTGAGGGCCAAAAGCCTGACTGACCTGACAAATTTGCTGGAGGTTTTTTCTTTGGAGCCGGAGTTAAAAGATAACGACTTAGCCATCGTCACCAATGCCGGCGGGCCGGCCATCCTGGCCGCCGATACTGCCGGCAGTTTAGCCTTTGACGTGGCTCAACCGGTCGACGTCCTGGGCGACGCAGATGCGGAGCGTTTCTCCGCCGCTTTTGATCAAGTCTTAAAAAACACCAGCCAGGATGCCTTCTTAATTATTATCACCCCTCAGGCCGGTACCCAGGTCGAGTCCACTTGTGCGGCTATTGTCAAACGCTTTGCCAAGGTAAAAAAACCCCTGGTGGTGTCTTTACTGGGCGGTAAGTTAAACGAAGCCGCCCACTCTATCCTTAAGAAGAACGGGGTGGCCACGATCGACCTGCCCCAAGAAGCAGTTGCCAGTTTAGCCGGTTTATTAAAATTCCAGCGTCAGCGCCGCCGCCCGCTCTATCCGGT
>JAUYJQ010000033.1 GCA_030699295.1 Candidatus Beckwithbacteria bacterium | reverse complement strand
GCCGGCACGCCAATAATCTTCAACTGTTTGATTTTCCCCAGCTTTTTTAACAGTTTCAGCTCGGTGCTGACTTGGTAATCGTGGACGCTTACCCGCCTCAGCGATTCGAATTTATCCAAATCAGTAAACTCGGTGATTTTGCTTATCCCCTGGCAAACATCAACAATTACCCAGTCCCGAACCGGTTTCAAGCCTTCAGTCGGATCTTCAACCACGATGGCTGCTTTTGGATATCGCCGCTTTAGTTCGGGAATTAACTTGAGCGCCGCACTGTCTACTTCTAAGTCCGGGTTGCCAAACACCGATATTTTCATATGGATTGATTGGCTAAGCGCAATGCCAAGGCGGTATATTTATCCAACCTTTTCGCCTGCTGCCGGTTAATCTTTTCGCAGACCCAGCCCCAATGAAGCGTTACCCAATCCCCCGGCGTAAAATCATTCACTAAGTTCTTGACTGTCTTTGTTGCCGGTACTAACTTCAATTTTCCGGCCCTATAAACCAAGCGGTCAGTTTTTACCGTCAACTTCCCCGTTACTTGACCGGCAGAAATCCGGCAGTGGTCCATTGACTCAACCGTGTGCGATACTGCTCTATGGCCGGTGCGGGTAATAAAATTTAAGACATGAAAGGCATGATTGGGTTTTGCCCCCGGCTGAAGCTTGGCTTCAAACCAGGTTAATTCTTTAGCCGGCAGTCTCTTTTTTGTATGTTCAAAAAAACCTTTCATGGTGACTTTGTCCAGCAGCTGATTTCCCAACCAATAAGCAGACACGACCCGGTCGTCAAACTCGTCACTTATACCATTTTCCCGGGCGATTAATTTTAAGTAAGGATGCATGGCCGCAAAATCATCCAGCAGGTTTTTTAAACCTAAATCGGCTTGCTTATGACTAATATATCCCTTTAGTTCCTGGTTCTTATCCGGACCGCAATATTTCAAATAATTGGGAGCAAAAGCATACCTAGCGCAGCGCCAAAGTCCGTTCATTTTTCCCCACCTCTTTCATAAAAAACCAGCTTCCGGCGCCCAGTAAAATAGTTTGATACAATAGTTCAATGTTTAATGATCGGGTAATAAATATACCTGAAAGTACATTGGTAATAATCGTGGCCAAAGTTAGCACCGTAGCCACTAAGGTTACCGGGGCTTGTTTTAGGGCCCGGTACCAGGTCAGCACGTAGCCGGCCAGCAAACCGATCGAGGCTAAAGTCATCAGCCATTGGGTAGTATTAAGTTTAAAAATTAACTCTAATTTGCCACTGCTTACCGTCGCTAACAGTAAAATCAACGACCCCAAAATCATCCGGGCGCCGACGACCACGTCAACCGCCAGCCGCTTTAAAGCCACTTTGGCAATAATGTTTTCCGCCGCCCATAAAATTGTTGCTGCCAAAATCATCCACTCACCAATGCCCCACTTAAAAACCGGTAATCCACCGGTGATAAAGTTGCTGCCAAATATCAATCCCAAGGCTAATAGCTGTTTAATTGAAATTTTTTCTTTTAAGAACGGCAAAGCCCACAGCGCTACCCAAAAGATCAGGGTCTTATGGATCAGCGCCCCCACGGCCGGATTAGTCAAAGTTAAACCTTTGAAAAACAGATAAAACGGCAGGCTGCCGCCGATAATGCCGATCAACACCAGACGCCACCGATAATTTCTCACTGCCTGCCAGTTAATATTCTGCCTGGATAAGATCAAGCCGATAATTAAGGCCACACCCAGATTTTTAACGGTGGTAAAGACTAAGGCGTCGCCAACTGCCTTAACTGTCAGGCTATTTAAAAACACAGCCACACCGGAAAATCCGGCGGTAGCTAACGCTAGTTTAAAGCCCTTGGCGTAACGCATCTCTGATCAATTTTGCCTTATTTTTAGATATCTTTTCAATCCCCAAATCCTGCTGGCAGATTAAATAGTCGCCGATCTTAACTTGCCCTACCAGGCTTTTCACCCGGCGCTTATCTTCCATCAACCACTGACCGCCTTGCTGCTTAATTACTTTTAAAGGAACTACTAAACACATGAGCTCACTTTATCACAGCGGCAAAACGTTTGTTAACTTCTTTCCAGTTAACTACATTCCACCAGGCTTTAATATAATCCGGTCGGCGGTTTTGGTACTTAAGATAGTAAGCGTGTTCCCAGATGTCCAAGGCCAAAATCGGCTTACCATAGAGTTTAGACACACCGGTCATTAGCGGGTTATCCTGATTCGGCGTCGAACCGACGCTTAACTTGCCGCCATTGACTACCAACCAGGCCCAGCCGGAGCCGAATCGAGTCATGGCCGCGTCAGAAAAAGCGGTTTTAAACTGATCCACGCCGCCAAAGCTCTTTTCCAGGGCCGACTTTAGATCTGCCGACGGTTCTCCCCCGTCTTTAGCCATTAGGGCCCAAAATAAGCTGTGGTTATAGTGGCCGCCGGCGTTATTCCTGACTGCCGTTTTAATATCCCCCGGCAGGCTGTTGAGATTTTTAAGCAGTGATTCCAAGTCTTCTTTAACACCGGTGGCGTTTAATTTGTCCACGTAACCCTGGTGGTGTTTACCGTGATGAATCTCCATGGTTTGAGCATCAATTGCCGGCTCGAGGGCATCGTAATCATAAGGCAATTTTGATAAACTATACATAATTAAATTTAACACGTTAACTTCTAC
>JAUYJQ010000032.1 GCA_030699295.1 Candidatus Beckwithbacteria bacterium | reverse complement strand
TACTGACTTCACAAAAACTCCTTTGTAGAAAAAGATTTTGTTTTGTGTTTCATTAAGGATTTTATGGCAAGAACGACTGTTTTTGACGTCTTGATTGTTTATAGTGGCCAAACGGCCATTAGTGCAGCGGCGGCCCCGGCTCAGGTGGCGGCGCCCTTCCCCTTAAAAACAAGTTATTCCGGTTATAACGTTGTCTATGGTTATTTTTTATCAACCTGCCGGAAAAACAACTTAAGCGCGGCCCTGACGACATCGACAGACATTAGTGGCCCTGGCCGCTGCCGGAGTTACTGGCTGTTTAAAAACAACCGTTGGTTTAAGGTAAGGCGGACGGGTTACTCCGAGTTAATTTTTGACAAACTGTCTCCGGTTAAACAGGAATACCGTTTGAGCCGCCGGTTGCTGTTTTCCTCCAAAAAAGTCCAACCGTTTAGCCAGCCGGAGTTGTTTCGGCTCTTTTTTGATAAACAAAAAACCTATAATCACTTAAGCCAATTTTCTGCCCCGACAGTGACGATAAAAGATAGTACTGAGTTAAGCCTCCAAAAAGCCTGCCTGGAGCTTAAAGCCATGATCTCTAAGCACCCTCATCCAAATGATTTCTCGAGCGAGATAGTCATGAAAGACCGGTTTGGCGCCGGCGGCCGGGACGTTTATAAATTCAAAACCGATGAGCAGTCAAAAATGACGAGCATAATCAAACACAGCCGGAAATCATTTATTCTTCAGCCGCTGGTTAAGTTTGACAAGGTGGATATCCGCCTGGTTTATTTGGGCGGAAAGATTGTTCAAACCTATATTCGGGTGGCCAAAGCCGGTGACTTCCGCTGCAATGAGCACCGGGGTGGTTTATTAAAATATATAGCTAAGACCGATGTGCCGGCGGCAGTGACGAGCCAGGCGGCCAGCCTGGTCAAGATTTTGAACCCGACGGGTTCGCTCTTTGCCCTGGATTTTATGGTCAGCAGCAATGGCAACATTTACCTGATTGAGGGCAACACCGGGCCGGGACTGGATTGGAACGTCTCGATCAGGAAAAACGAACTGGCGGCCCAAAAACTTATCCGGCTGGTAGTCAAAGAACTAGGCCGGTCGCTTTATGTATAACTACCGGCGACCAAAGCCCAGACGGCAAACCAATTTTGACCCCAGCAGCCTGATTAAACAGGGACACTTTACCCAGAAGCTGGAAGTCTATGCGCTCAAACACCAATTTGCTGACTTTCCGGTTTTAGACACTATCAAGACCAATATCAGCCGCCGGGGTTATGTGGCGCCCACGCCGATTCAGGACCAGGTGATTCCCTTGGTTTTGGCCGGCCGGGACGTCGTCGGCGTTGCCAACACCGGCACCGGCAAGACTGCGGCTTTTTTAGTGCCTTTAATTGATAAGCTGGTTAAAGACAGGCAGGAAAAAGTCTTGGTAATTACCCCGACCCGGGAACTGGCCGTGCAAATCAGGGAAGAATTTGTCGCTTTTGCGGCTCAAACGGGTTTACAGTCGGTTTTATGCATCGGCGGCGTGGGCATGAACGGGCAGATTCTGGGGTTAAGGAAAAGACCGGCGATGGTGATCGGCACTCCGGGCAGACTGAAAGACTTAGTTACCAGGCACCGCTTAAACTTGGCGGAATTTAAAACCATTGTTTTAGACGAAGTCGACCGGATGCTGGACATGGGTTTTATTTATGACGTCAAAGAGCTGATCAGCCGTTTGCCCCGGCAGAGACAATCGTTGTTTTTTTCGGCCACAGTTGAGGGCAAGGTCAATGAAGTAATGCGGGCTTTTTTGCACCAGCCGGTTCTGGTCAAAGTTCAAGCCCAGCCGATTACGGCTAATGTCGATCAATCCGTAGTCAGGTTAAATGGCCGCAACAAGCTGGATGTGCTGCGGGATTTACTGATTCAGCCGGGCTTTGACAAAGTTTTAGTTTTTGGCCGGACGAAGTGGGGGATGGAAAAACTGTTAAAGGCTTTAACTGATAGGGGGATTAGGGCGCTCACAATTCACGGCAATAAAAGCCAAGGGCAGCGCCAGCGGGCTTTAACCCAGTTCAAGCGCGGCGATGTCAAAGTGCTGTTGGCGACTGACGTTGCCTCGCGGGGCCTGGATATTGATCAGGTGACCCACGTGATTAATTTTGATTTACCCCAAAGCCGGGAAGATTATATCCACCGGATCGGCCGCACCGGCCGGGCGGATAAAAAAGGCGTGGCTTTAACCATGTTATAATAGAGATAGCCAAGAAAGGCAGGTATGTCAGGAGGATTATTGTTAGTGGCCGGAGATTTGATTGTTAGATACGGTCGGGTGTTGAAAGTACTGGGAATTAAAGATAAAAAAGTGGCCTTTGCGCCGCGCTTTTCCACTCAAAAAAATGGCAGTTTGACCTATATGATACCGGTTAAAAATATTGCCGGGAGCAATTACCGCCGGGTGGTTTCCAAGGATAAGCTCAAAAATTTATTTGGGTCGATTTTAACTAAACCAATGCCGGCAGAAGAACCAGGCACCATAGCCGTTAAGTCGTCTTTAGGCGGTAATTCTTTAACCGAAACTTTTACGGTGATTAAGACATTGTGGTCAGAAAAAAAGAGCAAGGCCGGTGTTTTAGCCGGGGGTAAGCTCAGCCTTTACCAGCTAGCTTTAGAACAAGCAGTTGAAGAAGTGGCGGCGGTCAAAGGCATAGTCCTTGATAAAGCCAAGCTGCTAATTATGGACGCGTTAAAAAGTAAGCAGGCCAACCAGCGTCAGGCTCAAGAGTAAGGGTAAAACGACCGGGAAAAACTGTTTATGGCCGGCCTGATGATGAACTTCCGGGATAATATCTGAAGCCGCCAGGTAAATAAAAATGCCGGCCGCGGCCGCCAGGAGATAAAGCAGTTGGGGGGCAAATGCCTGGCCTAAGTAATAGCCCAATATGGCTCCGGGGACGGTTAGTAGCGATTGTAAAACATTAATTAACACCACCTTTCTTTTCGACCAGCCGCGGTATAGCAGAATACTGAAGTCGCCGATTTCCTGAGGGATTTCGTGGGCGGCTACCGCCAAAGTGGTGGTCAATCCCAGGGCCGGGTTGGCGACATAGGCCAAAGCAATCACAATGCCGTCTAAAAAATTGTGCAGGCTGTCGCCTAAGATCAGCAGCAGGGGTAATGACTCGGTATGATCAGAGTGAGTTTCTTGCCGGTGCCGGTGTTGAAAAAAGTAGGTCATTATTAGGCGCTCGAGAATAAACCAGACCACAAAACCGACGAGTAGGGCAACCAGAAACGGCTGCGGCCGGGAAGTTTTTTCCAACACTTCCGGTAATATGTCCAGTAGAGCGGCCCCCAAAAAGGCTCCGGCGGCAAAAGATAGTAACGGGGTAATCAGGCGCTGGATCCAAGTATACTTCCATAGAAGCAACAAGCCGCCGGCTAAAGAAAAAACCCCGCCGATTAAGCTATAGAAGATTAGTAGGCCCATATAAACAATTATTGCATGTTGACAAATAAAATACATATTCTAAAATACGAATATGTACTCGCCTTTGTTTAATCGGGAAAGCCGGCTCTTTCAAGCGTTGGCCCACCCCAAACGCTTGGAAGTTATTCATCTGTTGCGTCAGCAAGAGCTGTGCGTCAACGAGATGCTGAAAATGCTGGATCTTCCCCAGGCCAATATCAGCCAGCATTTAACGCTTTTACGCCGAGCCGGGATTGTGAAGAGCCGGCGTGACGGCAAAAACATTCTTTACTGCCTGACCCGGCCTCAATACATTCGCGCCAGCGATTTGCTCAAACAGACATTAATGACCGGCGGCTCCAGCCGGCAAGTAGTCGATCCGGTTTGCGGCATGAAGTTATCACCCCAGATTGCTTCGTTTACTTTGAAAGCTTCGGGGAAAACTCATTATTTTTGCGCCTCTGGCTGTTTAAAAAAATTTAAAAAAGAACCAAGGAGATTTTCATGAAACTGATTCTGATCGGATTAAGTTTAACTCTGTTGTTAATTTTCGGCGGGGTGTTTTTTATCACCAAAACCAATAACCGGGCCAGTCTGGC
>JAUYJQ010000024.1 GCA_030699295.1 Candidatus Beckwithbacteria bacterium | reverse complement strand
GCAATAATCAGGGTCCGCTCAAACTGGCCAAATTGAGGGGTGTTGATGCGAAAATATGCCTGCAGCGGCTGATCCAATTTCACCCCTTTGGGCACATAGACAAAGCTGCCGCCGGACCAAACGGCCGTATTTAAAGCGCTGAACTTATTATCCCCGATCGGGATAACCGTGTTCATGTATTGCCTCACCAGCTTGGGGTAAAGCTTGACCGCCTCGTCCATACTGCAAAAAATCACCCCTTGCTTAGTCCAGTCTTTTTTCAATGATCCGTAAACCATTTCGCTATCGTACTGGCTTTCGACTCCGGCTAAAAACTTTTTCTCAGCTTCAGGGACGCCGATTTTATCAAATGTAGCTTTAATATCTGCCGGTACATCGGCCCAGGTCCGGCTTTTTTTCAAGGTCGGGTCAACATAATAAGTCAACTCGTCAAAATTAATTTGGTTTAAGTCCGCTCCCCATTGAGGCAGGGGTTTTTGCTTAAAAATCTCCAAACCCTTAAGGCGTATTTCAAGTAACCAGGCCGGTTCCTTTTTTTTAGCGCTGATGGTTCTAACCACAGCCTCACTTAAGCCTTTGCCGGTGCTAAACTTATAATCCGGCATAGCCGCGTTTTTCCAATCGATCGACCAGGCGCTGGCTGCCTTCTTTAACCACTTTTCCAGCCTTCATCACAATCACCCGATCGACGGTTAAATAATCTAAGATCCGCTGATAATGGGTTATCAGCAAGATTCCGATCTGAGGATTATCCCGGCGGATTTGGTTGATGGCTCGGGCGACAATCTTAACCGCGTCAATGTCCAAGCCGGAATCGATCTCGTCTAATATGGCATATTTGGGCTTTAGCACCGCCAGTTGTAAAATTTCGCTTTTTTTCTTTTCACCGCCGGAAAAGCCGTCATTAACCGAACGATTGATAAAGCTCTTGTCCAGGCCCAGGGCGCTAATCTTGGTTTTGAGTAAATCTTTGAATTCAAACGGGGCAATTTTCTTCCCAGATATGCTTATATAGGCTTGCCTTAACAAGTTAAATAGATCGACTCCGGCAACGGCGACCGGATACTGAAAACCCAAAAACAAACCCATTTTGGACCGCTTGTCAGGGCTCAATTTATTCACAGCCTTGCCGTTTAAACTAATTTTCCCGCTGGTTATCTCATACCCCGGGTGGCCGGCTAAAGTATAAGCCAAAGTGCTTTTGCCCGAGCCGTTAGGGCCCATGATTGCCACCAACTCCCCTGGTTTTAATTTAAGGTTAACCCCGTTTAAGATCTGCTTGGTTTCAACCCTCACCCGCAGATTACTAATCGCCAGCATAGAGCGTTTGTAAGCTAACCTTGTCGAGCTCATTTTCCAGGGTCTGCCCCAGCCGACCCATCAAGGAGCGGTGCTGGCAAAATTGGCGGCAGCTGCATTTGGCACCGGCGTGGCAACGGGTCAAAGCCAAACTGCCCTCTAAGGCCTTAATGGCCTGACCCAATTTTATCTTGGCCGGGTTTTTAGCCAGGCGGTAACCGCCGTCTTTACCCTCTTTGGCCACTACCAAACCAGAGCGTTTAAGGTTGCCGGCCACTTTGGACAAAAACCGATAAGGCAAATGCCGCTTATTCGCCCAAGGCTGCAGGCTTAAGTACTTACCCGGGGCTAAGTCAGTTAATTCTTCCAGTAAAACCAGGCCTAAATCAGTTTCGCGTTTAAGTTTCAGCATAACCGGAACTCCTCCTATTTTTGTAGCAGTTTAACACGCTGAGATTTACTTGTCCAGAAGAGCGTCAATCCCCGGCAAGCTTCCCCGCTCTATAAACTCGAGCATGGCTCCGCCGCCGGTAGAAACATGATCAATAGTCTTTAAAAAATCTTTTTCTTTTAAGGCCGCCAAAGTATCGCCGCCGCCGACCACGGACAGACTGGTCCGGTTTTCGGCAATGGCGTGGTAAATAAAATCCGTGCCGGTAGTAAATTTGGAGTTCTCATACACCCCCATCGGCCCGTTCCAAATAATTGTCTTAGCCCGGGCAATCTCGGCGCCGAATTCCGCCTGGCTTTGCGGGCCGATATCCAACGCCTGCATGTCTTTAGGGATTCGGCTGGAATCGGCAATGCCCACATATTTATTCTTGGCTAAATTACCTACCACAACGTCACTTGGTAGCAACATCCTGGTTTTACTCCGGGCCGCTTTCCAGAATAGCTTCTTGGCTAGCTCCACCATTTCGTAATTGACCAACGACTGGCCCACATCATAACCCCAGGCTTTTAAAAAAGTATTGGCCACGCCGCCGCCGATAATCAAAGCGTCGGCCTTTTCCAACAGGCGGTCAATTAAGGTAATCTTGGTTTCCGCTTTGGCCCCGCCGACTATGGCCACCAGCGGCCGCCGGGGTTTTTCCATGGCTTTACTGATCATATCCGCTTCTTTTTGTAGTAAAAACCCGGACACGGCCGGTAAATAGGCGGTCACACCCGCCGTCGAAGCATGGGCCCGGTGGTCGACGCCGAAAGCGTCGTTGACAAACACCTGGCCCAAACCAGCCAAGCGCCGGCTGAAATCAGCGTCGTTGATTTCCTCGCCCGGATAATAACGGATGTTTTCCAACAGAACAATCGTGCCTTTTTTCACTGCCTGCAATCGTTTGATGTCCTCATCTTTTAACAGGTCTTCGCCAAAAAAAACCACCTTACGCTTGAGTAAAGTCTGTAAATGCTCGGCGACCGGACGCAAACTGAACTGTTTTTGCCGCCTGCCCTCAGGCCGGCCCAAATGCGAGACTAAATACAAAGTACAGCCTTGCTTTAATAAATAGTTAATCGTCGGTAAAGTCTGGAGTATCCGGGTGTCGTCACCCAAGCGTAAACCGTCAAAAAGGCTGACGTTATAATCAACGCGTAACAAAACCTTTTTACCTTTAAGGTTAATGTCTTTAACGGTTTTTTTTAGAGTCATAACCGGCCCTGTCGTGCCCAAGCGATTTTTTGGGCCCGCTGATAAAACGCTTGTTGGGCCGCCGGCTTATTTTTACTTTGGCCATTCCAAATTTCTAAAGCCTCGCCCTGGAGCGCCCGGCCATAAGAAAAACTCAACTGCCAAGGCTGTCTACCCACCTTATTAATTGCATCCAAGTTCACCGTCGAGGCTTCCGGGCTCATGCCGCCGGATAAAAACATTATTCCCGGCACGGTTTGAGGTACAACCGCTTTAAAGACGGCCAGGGTTGCCTTCGCTACTGCTGATGAATCTGCCTGCTTAGTCGCCGCCAACCCCGAGGCCACCAAGTTGGTTTTCAGTAACATTCCCGGCAAATACACCCGGAATTGTTTCAACTGGTCAAATACGGTTATTAAAGTTTTCTTAGTCGCCCGGGCGTGAGTTTGAATATCGTGTTGGCCTTCCATCAGGGTTTCCGGCTCGACGATCGGCACTAAGCCGGCTTCCTGGGATAAGACGGCAAAGCGGGCCAGAGCCTGAGCATTGGCCTCAAGCACCGGCTTGGTCGGTAAACCTTTGCCCAAATTAGTCACTGCCCGCCACTTGGTAAACTGAGCGCCAAGTTTAACGTATTCTGCCAAACGCTCGCGTAAACCATCCAGGCCTTCGGTAACGGTTTCGCCGGGAAAGCCAGCCATAGGCTTGGCCCCCGTGTCCACTTTAATTCCCGGAATCATGCCATTTTTCTTAATCACTTGGCCCAATCCCTGGCGAATCGTTTCGTCGTACAAAATTACCCCGCTGATAAACTGGCTAATTCCCCGGGTGGTAAATAACAGTTCCCGCCAACTTTTTCGATTACTTTCTGTTGAAGGCAGGTTAATTTGCTTAAACCGCTTGGCAATCGTGCCGCTTGATTCATCGGCCGCTAAAATCCCCTTGCCTGGTTGGCATAACTGTCGGGCAACTTTGACCAATTTAGCTATCTGCATATAACTCCTATTATATAGGTTGGCACAGGTAAATAAATTTTGCGCGCGCAGCGTCTCATCTGATTCAGTCAGGTAGCTGTGAGCACGTAAAATTTCGTTTACCGAGCCAAATCATAACCTATATTCTATCTCCTTTTTATTAAACACATGAGTGGTATCGATCAATCTGACTTTTTCCGTCTGGGTACTCATCAGCATCGAGTGTGTCCGCGCCCCGCCGCCGAAAAATCTGACCCCTTTGAGGGCCTCGCCGCCGGTGACGCCGGTAGCACAAAAAATGATGGTTTTACCCGAAGCCAGTTCGTTCTGGGTATAAATCTTGTTAATCTCGCCGCCCATTTTCTTTAATCTTACCGCCTCGGCTTCGTTTTTGGGCCAAAACCGGCCCTGGATTTCGCCCTTAAGACAACGGATGCCGGCGGCGGTAATCACTCCTTCGGGGGCAGCGCCGATGCCCATGACCGCATGGATACCGGAACCGCGCATACAGGTCACCACCCCGGGTAAAAGATCGCCGTCAGGCACCAGTTGGACCCGGGCGCCGGCTGCCCGGACTTTAGCAATCAACTCTTCGTGCCTATCCCTGTCTAAAATCAAGACCACTAAGTCCCTAATGTCCCTGTTTAGAGCTTTAGCAATCGCTTTCAAGTTTTCTTTGGGGGTGGCGTCTAAATAAACCTTACCGGCCGCTTCCGGCCCGACGATCAACTTGTCCATATACATGTCCGGCGCATGGAAAAGACCGCCCCTCTCCGAGGCGGCTAAAACAGAAATCGCCCGCGGGCCCAAACTGGCTGTGGCATTAGTGTTTTCCAGAGGATCAACGGCAATATCGACACTCAATCCCTTGCCGGTTCCCAGTTTTTCGCCGATGTAAAGCATCGGCGCGTCATCCCTTTCCCCTTCGCCAATGACCACCCGGCCGTTAAAATTTACCTGATTGAAAAATCCCCGCATCGCTTTGACCGCCGCTCCATCCGCCCCCTTTTTATCCCCGAATCCCGCTGCTCTGGCCGCGGCGATTGCCCCGACCTCGGTCGCGTGCAGTAACTGCAAGGCCAAAGTATTCTCCATTGATCCCTATAATATAGCTAAAATCTGCTAAACTGGCAATATGGCGAAAATCATTGTCGGCTGGTTTACTTTTACCTGCTCGGAAGACTCAACCATTTTATTTACCGAAATCTTAAATAGTCACTGGCAGGAGTGGACCAAAGCCATCGACTTTAAGTACGCCAAAACCCTAAGAAAATCGGCCGGCATCGGCCCAATGGATATTGCTTTTGTTGAAGGGGCCATTTCTTCTGATTCCCAGGCAGAAAAGTTAAAAAAAATCCGCGGGTTGGCTAAAACTTTGGTGGCCATCGGCGCCTGCGCTGTTACCGGCCAGCCGTCGGCCCAAAGAAACCAGTTTACCCCGGAACAACTCGAAGCCATTAAACCAATCTTGGAGCGCTTTTCCTATAACGATAAAGTTCAGCGCCTCGACGAAGTCGTTAAGGTCGATTACTCCGTCCCCGGCTGCCCGATGGACGAAACTAAATTTGTGGAATTAATCAACAAGTTATGCATCAAGTAAACTTTGATTTATCTCTTGAAGAAATTTCTAAAATCGAGGGCGCGGCCAGCCTGGATTTATCCGTCAAAGACAATCAAGTAGCCAAGTGCCAGTTTAAAATCACCGAGTATAAGCGTTTTTACACCCAAGCCATCAAAGGCAAGGCCGCGGTTGCCGCTCCGGCTCTGCTGGCCCGTATCTGCGGCACTTGTTCTAACGCCCACATCTTAGCGGCAATCAAGGCTGTCGAAGCAGCCTTACAAATCACTCCGTCGGCCCAAACTCTAAGCCTGCGCCGCCTGGTCAATAGCGGCCTGATCATCCGCGACCACGCCCTTCATTTATATGTCTTTGTTTTACCGGATTTATTTAACCAAGATTCTCTTTTAGATTTTGACGAAAATGATCAAGCTCAACACCAACTGCTCCACGACGCCTTCCAGGTCAAAGAGGCCGGCAACCAGCTGTCAATCCTCGCCGGCGGCCGCTCGGTCCACGCCCCCTACCCCATGGTCGGCGGTTTTATGAAATTTCCCGAGCCGACTGGGATTAATAAAGTGATTAAATTACTTGAAGCTAGCCGGCCGGCAGTCGAGCGCCTGATTAAAGTTTTTAGCGCTTGGCCCAAAACCCAAGCCCAAACGATTCCCT
Source organism: Candidatus Beckwithbacteria bacterium (assembly GCA_030699295.1). Classification (GTDB taxonomy): domain Bacteria; phylum Patescibacteriota; class Microgenomatia; order UBA1400; family CG1-02-47-37; genus CG1-02-47-37. The sequence continues at coordinate 763 of JAUYJQ010000024.1, read as the reverse complement.
ACTTGGCCTATATTGACGGCCGGATAAAAAGCAGTGACGGCCTGAATATTGCCGAAAGTGACTACCGGTCACAACTGCAAAAAAAGCAGTTAGACTACTCCCAAGCTTCGGCCTATACCTACAAAGCCGGTTTTTATATGACCGGTGCCCTGGCCCGCTTAAACCTGACCCCCAACCCACCGGCACCCTTTCCCTCTAATAATGTTTACCATAATAACCTGGCCCAGGCAGTGGAAATCTTACAGGCAATCGATGACTCGATCGCAATATTGAAACAAGTCAATTTTACAGCCGAACCAATGGTTAAACCCAGCCTGGCTTCAGGTGACGGTATCGGCGTCATCGAAGCCCCGCGCGGCATCCTTTATCACCACTTAACTATTACCAATGGCGTGGTTACTGACGCCGAAATCTTAGTGCCCACCGGCCAAAACCAACTAAATATCGAAAATGACATTAAAATTCTGGTGGAAGACTACCTCCGAAACCACTCCGGGAGTGAAAAATCTGACACTCCCGGAGTGAAATTGCAAGCCCAACTGGCTCACGAAATCGAGGTCTTGGTCCGGGCTTACGACCCCTGCATGAGTTGCGCTGCCCACTTCTTAAAAATCAACTGGCTGCCGGCACGCCAATAATCTTCAACTGTTTGATTTTCCCCAGCTTTTTTAACAGTTTCAGCTCGGTGCTGACTTGGTAATCGTGGACGCTTACCCGCCTCAGCGATTCGAATTTATCCAAATCAGTAAACTCGGTGATTTTG
>JAUYJQ010000023.1 GCA_030699295.1 Candidatus Beckwithbacteria bacterium | reverse complement strand
CAGCGCTTTAAATACGGCCGTTTGGTCCGGCGGCAGCTTTGTCTATGTGCCCAAAGGGGTGAAATTGGATCAGCCGCTGCAGGCATATTTTCGCATCAACACCCCTCAATTTGGCCAGTTTGAGCGGACCCTGATTATTGCCAAAGCGGGTAGCATGGTGCACTATACCGAGGGTTGTACAGCCTCGGCTTACTCAGAGTCTAGTTTGCACGCGGCCGTGGTGGAGATTTTGGTTAAACCGCGCGCCCGGGTCCAGTACACTACTGTCCAAAACTGGTACAAAAACATTTACAATTTGGTCACCAAGCGGGCCTGGGTGGAAAGACGGGGCGAGATGATCTGGACCGATGCCAACTTAGGCTCAAAAGTGACCATGAAGTACCCGTCGTTTATATTGGCCGGCGAGGGTGCCCGGGGAGAAACTTTATCGATTGCTCTATCCAATAGCGATCAACACCAAGATGTGGGCAGTAAAGCCATTCATTTAGCCCCCAACACCTCTAGTTTGATTGTGTCTAAATCAGTCAGTCTGGGCGGCGGCCGCAGCAGCTATCGGGGCTTGGTCCAGATTAACAAAGGCGCCAAAGGCAGCCGGTCCAAAGTGATTTGCGACGCCTTAATTTTGGACAGTAAATCCCGAAGCGATACTTACCCTAAAAACCGGATTTGGGAAAGCGACGCCAAATTAGAGCACGAAGCGACTGTCTCTAAAGTCGGCGAGGAGCAGTTGTTTTATTTGATGAGCCGGGGGTTATCTGAAGACCAAGCCCGGGCGATGGTGGTTAATGGCTTTATCGAGCCGGTAGTCAAAAAACTGCCGCTGGAATTTGCGGTAGAGATGAACCGGTTGATTGAACTTAACATGGAGGGATCGGTCGGATGAAATGGCAGGTGTTAAAACCAACCAAGGCCAATTACCGTCTGAAAATAAGCCAAGATCAGGGTGTGGTAATTTTGGACAGTTCGGGCAAAAGCGAAATCGTGATTGAGCTAACTCGGCAGGGTACCCGGGTTTTAGTCTTAGGCTTGGTGCAATCAACCAAGCAGGACAATTTACAGCTCAAAGTCGTCACTGTTCATCAAGTACCTAACACTCATGCTGAGACCATGATTTACGGCTTGATCTATGACCAAGCCCAAGCTCAGATTAAAGGTTTGATTCAGATTAAAAAAAATGCCCAGCGGGTAACTGATTTTTTGACCGAACGGATCCTGTTGTTGTCTGACAGGGCCAGGGCGATTGCCGAACCGGAGTTGGAAATCGAAGCCGACGAGGTTCGGGCCTCGCACGCAGCCACGGTTTCATCTTTAGATAAAACTGAGTTATTTTACCTGATGAGCCGGGGGGTCTCGGCCAGAGAAGCCGAAGCGCTGATTGTGGCCGGTTTTATCAATCAGGTTTTAGTCAGGATCGATGATGGTAAAATAAGGCGTCAGGTGAGCCATTATGTTAAACGTTAAAAAAATTAAAGCCGATTTTCCTATCCTTAGGCGCCGGGTGAACGAAAAGCCATTGGTGTATTTGGATAATGCGGCTACCAGCCAGCGGCCGCTGGCGGTTCTGGCGGCAATGCGCGAGTTTGACTTAAACCACAATGCCAACGTCCACCGCGGTTTACACACTTTATCTGAGGAGGCCAGCCAGTTGTATGAGTCGGCCCGGCAAACAGTAGCTGAGTTTATCGGTGCCCGAAGCGATGAATTGGTTTTTACCAGAAACACTACCGAGGCGATCAACTTGGTGGCCTGGACCTGGGGGATGGCCCATATTAAAGCCGGTGACGAGATTTTGACGACCATCATGGAGCACCACAGTAATTTTTTACCCTGGCAGCAGCTGGCTTTGGCCCATCATGCCAAGCTTCAAGTCGTCAACATTACCCCTGACGGCCGTTTGGATATGAAAGATTTTGCCAAAAAATTAAATCGAAAAACTAAGCTGGTGGCTGTTAACCACATGAGTAATGCCCTGGGCACGATTAACCCGGTGGCGGCAATAGTTAAACTGGCCAAGAAAGTTAAAGCCGCCGTCATGGTCGATGCCGCCCAGAGCGTGCCGCATTTTCCGGTGGACGTGTCTAAGTTGGGCGTCGACTTCCTGGCTTTTTCCGGCCACAAAATGCTCTCTCCGCTGGGTATCGGGGGATTGTATATAAAGAAGGAAAGGCAAACAGAAACCGGCCCGTTTTTAACCGGCGGCGGGATGATTTCCGAGGTTTATGCTGATCAGCCGGCGATCTGGGCCAAGGGTGTGGAAAAATGGGAAGCGGGCACACCCAATATTTCCGGGGCGATTGGTTTGGCGGCCGCGGTCAAGTATTTACAAAAATTAGGCATGGCCAATGTGAGACAGCACGAACAGGAGTTGACAGAGTACGGCCTTAAACAATTAAGCCGGGTTAAAGGTTTACGTTTGCTTGGGCCAAGCGACAGCCGGATTCGCGGCGGAGTCTTGACGTTTGTTTTTGACAAGTATCATGCCCACGACGTGGCTCAGGTCTTGGATAGCGAGGGGGTGGCCGTCCGCTCCGGGCACCACTGTACTATGCCTTTGCACCAGTGTTTGGGCTTGGTTTCTACCAACCGCGCCAGCGTTTACATTTACAATGACACCAGCGACATTGACCGGTTAGTTGAAGCTCTCGATAAAGTTAAACAGGTATTGGGCTGATATGGACTTATACCGCGAGGAAATCTTAGACCATTACAAACACCCGCGTAATTTTGGTCCGCTTGACGGTTTTGATATAAAAGAAGCGGACCGTAATTCCAGCTGTGGTGATAGTTTGGAAATGGGAGTCAAAATCAAAGACGGAAAAATCGTTGACGTTAAATTTACTGGTGTCGGCTGTGCCATATCCATGGCTTCGGCCAGTATGTTGACAGAAATGCTTAAAGGCAAAACTATAAAACAAGCGGCTAAAATTGATGACCAGGCGATGCTCAAGCGTTTGGGCATTCCGATTAGTTTAACCCGGCAAAAATGTGCAACCTTGGGGGTGGCCATATGGCAAAAACTAACCCAAAAATAAAGATTGACCGGAAAATGAACCTGGCCGAACTGGTCACAGTTTATCCTGAGTTGGTTAATGTGTTGACAGAGGATTACGGTCTGCACTGTGTTTCCTGTTTTGCCGCCGGTTTTGACACCTTAGAAGAAGGGGCTAAGATTCATGGTTATGACAGCAAAGACATTGAGAAGATGGTTAAACGCCTAAATTCCTTGGTGAAGTAATGGCATCAGCGGCGGCTTTTGTAGCTTGTTTCATGGACAGGGGAATATTTTTAGTTTTCAAATAATTTAAAACAAAAGTGGCAATATAAACATCGCCGGCGCCGGTGGTGTTACTGGTTTTGATTTTGACTGCCGGAACAAAATATTCTTTATGGGGAGTGACCAACCGGCTACCCTGATTGCCGGCAGTCAGTAAGACCATTGGGTGATTAATTTTTAAACCGACACTGGAGGCGATCAAATCAAAATTTGGGGCATACTTTTGGATATCCACATTTTTAAAGGTATAGGGAGTGTCACCGTCAAAATCGGCTACCCTAAACGCCGCCGCCGGCAGTTTTAGCAACTGTTTAATCGGTGTTAAACCGGTAGTGATCAGGCAGTCTTGGCCTTGCGGCCAGGTTTTGGGTACAAAATTTTTTAGCACTCCCAGTTGCCAGGCAGAAAATTGGGGTTTCTTTTGTCGGTTAAGGGTAATATTGACGTGACTGGTTTGGCCAGGAATAACTGACAAATAATCAGTGTTGATTCTCAGTCTTTTACAGACAGCTAAATATTTTTTACCCCAGTCATCAGTGCCGACAGCCGAAACCAAACTTACTCTAATACCGGTTTTTGCCAGCTGAACTGCTCGGTTAAAGGCCGTTCCGCCCAGGAAATATTGTTTCTCTTTTGGGTAAATGTCGACGCAAACGTCGCCGATGGAAGCAATTTTTAACATCTGCCTGATATAATATCACGCATGCTCGACAGATTGACGATAAATTCACCGGCTGCCTTTGAGAATCTTGATGTTTCTCTGGCTGCAATCGAGAAACTAGGCGGACAGAGACAGAGAGTGTCGGAATTTTTACAATACAGACCGTTGATAAATAATTTTAATTGGCGGCCGGGGCCTCACGACGACTTTCACACCTGGAGAGTTTTAGCGATTACGGCTGCCGGGGGGAGATTGGTGCAAAAAGAGCGCCCAAATCTTGGTTTAAACCAAACTGCTTTAGAGTTAACCGCGGCGATTCATGACAGTGCTCGGACAATCGATCACGCGCCTGATTGGGGGCATGGTTGGCGGGCGGCCCAATGGGCAAAGGCGAATTTAAAAGATCAAATTGATGCCAAGACTTTATCTCAAGTAAGATTCCTTTGTACCTTTCATGCTCTTCCGGATCAACTGAAAGTATTGCCAAAAAGCATCTTAAGGCATACCAGTTTATTATTAAGTTTGGCCTTATTTAAAGATTTTGACGGAGTTGACAGGTTTAGAAACGGATCTGATTTAAGAGTTGATTTTCTAAGACTGGGAGTGTCCCGGGTCATGCTGCCTGTAGCTAAAAGACTGCACGATGCGACCGAGGCAAGAAAAGATGAAGGCATCCCGGCAATGGAAATTGTGGCCACCGAAGCGAAGAGATTGGGTTTAATGATAGAATGATTTTTATGGTGAAGCCGCAAAGCTTTCGGGGGAAAGTCGCCGACCACATTTTGTTCAACGATAAGTTTCAATATTTGCATATTGAGCTGACTGAGCCGAACCAAATTGAGTTTACCGCCGGCCAGTATATTTCTGTGGCTATCGGCGGGGGAGAAAGAAGAAGTTACTCGATTGCCTCAGAACCGCAGTTGAACCACGCGGTTCAGCTTTGTGTGGACGTGACTCCACAGGGCAAGGGGGCGACTTTTTTAAAAAACCTGCGGCCCGGCGACGAAGTCGAGTTTTTAGCCCCATTAGGTCGGTTTGTGGTCGAAAGCGAGGCCAAGCTTTTATTTGTGGCTACCGGCTCGGGTATCACTCCGATCAGAAGCATGCTTCTGGACCTGTTGCAGTATAAAAAAGATCCCCGGGAGATGCGTTTGTTGTGGGGGGTGCGTCAGGTCAACGAGCTGTTTTGGCTGGAGCATTTTCGTAAACTGCATGATTTATATGAGAACTTTACTTTTATGCCGATTTTATCTAAGCCCCCGGAGCGCTGGCCGATTGTGTCCGGCCATGTTACCGGTGAGGTCGAAACTTTATCATTGGATTCAAGTTGGGGCACTTACCTTTGCGGCAATAACCTGATGATTGAGGAAGTCTGCCAAGTGGCGGCCAAAAAGGGAGTCCCCAAAGAGCAACTTCACTTTGAGAAGTTTTTTTGAGTCGTGTATAGTTGAAGCTATGGCTAAATACAAAATTAAAATCTTAAAAGACAAATGTATCGGCGCCGCCTCCTGTGTCGGGATTGCCCCGGAAGTTTACCAGCTGGACGATAAAAACATTGCTTACGTTGTCAAAGAAGACGGGGACACACCGGAGAATATTCTCCTGGGTGCCCAGAGTTGTCCGACTAATGCCATTGAGATTTACGACACCGAGACGAACGAAAAGATCTGGCCGGTCTCCTCTTGACAACAGGCTAAAAATTGGTCTAGGCTTATCTAGAGCAACTTTTCTGCCCTGAGGAGGTGAGATACAAATGGCTTATTCCTTTAAGAACACCAAGGGTGTCACTTATTACCTGCACTTCAAAGATGTTAATCTTCGTGGTGGCAAGATGCAAAGAATTTACTTCTTTGCCCGTGATGTCCGTTCCGGATCATTGGATGCAGTTCCAGCCGGTTACAAAGTAATGGAAACAACGAGAACCGGTATGCCGGTTTTGAAGAAGGGTTAAATCGTAATTAACGATTGATACGCCTTAATATATTGCCGGCTGGTAATAGCAATATCATATTGCCGGCCGGCGTGGCGATTGTATTTACTAATAGTCTTTTTGAGCTTCTGGTCGATTAAGATTTTTTGCAGGCAAACAGCTAAAGCGCCGGTATTACCCGGTTCAAACTCCAAACCATTAAAGCTAGAATTGACGGTAATGGCAGTTTTGGCCGAAACAATCGGCAGTCCGGCGGCCATGGCTTCAATAAAGGCCACGCTCTGATTTTCAATAATTGAAGCGCTGGCAAAGAGGCTGGCGGCGTTGTAAAGATGGCTTAAAGCAGAATCGGTATTATCAATTTTACCTAACAAGTAAACGGCGTCTATCAGATGGAGTTTTTTCGCCTGGTTTAATAACTGAGTTTTTTTATTGCCGTCGCCGACTAAAACCAAACTGGTAGTCGGATTATATTGATGTACCAGCCGGAAGGCTTCGACTAAGACCTCAAGATTTTTATCTATCTCCAGGCGGCCCACAAACAAGATCATTTGGGGCTGGGTAATTGAGTGGAGTTTGAGGACGTTAGCCGGCCTGGTTTTCTTGTGAAAGTTTTTTACATAGATTCCGTTGGGGATGGCCACAATCGGCGTTTTTAACCCGGCTTTTTTAAAAAGAGGAATCAGGTTGGGGTTAGGCACGACCAGTAATTGGCAGCGGTTATAAAACAAATTAACCAGGCGGTAAATTATTTGCTGAGTCAATTGGCTGTTGCTTAGAGTATTAGATAACTTTGGGTCGGCCACCAGGGTTTTAACGATATACTCGGCGGTAAAATGATGAGTCATCACCACCGGAATTTTCAGTTTGCGCGCCAGGCTTAAGACAGAAAAACTAATCGGGCTGAAATCCTGCAGATGAATCACTTCCGGTTGGAAGGCGGTAATGATCGACAAAATTTTTTTAGGATAAGGGTAGGGAATGGTCAGAAAAGCTTTTTGCCGTTTAATCTGGACACCGGGGAATAAGTAGGCAGAAAAATTATGATTGATGAATTTCCGGTGCGGTTGCTGATAATTACCGCCGGCGACCAGAGTAATCTGGTGGGATTTAGATAAGAAGGTGGCCAGATTGGCCGTGGCGGTGGCCACGCCGCTGGTATAAGGAGGATAAGCGGCCGAGACGATTAAAATTTTCATTTAGCCTTATTATACTGCTTGTCAAAGTAGTGGTTATAAGATAAACTATAAGGACAGGAGGATTTCTATGTTTTCATCTAGTAAACAGCTTCGCTTGGTCTTAGGGATAGTAGTGGTTTTAAGTTTAGTTGGTGGCGGTTATTGGTTAATCAATCGGAATCAGCCGGCAGAAGAGATGGTTAGCCCGGAAATTACTTTGGAACCGACGCAGCAGATGACGACCGAACTGGTGCCGCCAATGGCTGAGACGGAAAAACAGGTAATCGAAGACGCTTTTGCCAAAGAGGGTGCAGAAATGACCTTATTAAAAGACGTTACCGGTGGTCAGGCAGTCGGGACTGCTTGGCGGCAATATGACGGCAGCACCTTTTATCATAAAGCTGAAGTCACTAATTTGGCGGCGCTGGAAAAGGGCTTTTTCTATGAGGGTTGGTTAGTGGGTGAAGCCGGATTTTTCTCGACAGGCAGAATGGCTGCCGTCGCCGGCAAGGGAGAGCTTTACTATAAGGTCGAAGAAGATAAAAGCGGTTTTCGCGGCGTAGTGATTACCCTGGAGTCAGAAGACGGCGACCCGTCACCTGAGAAACACATTTTGGAAGGCAGTTTTTAATCGTGCTATAGTGAATTCACTATGGCAATGATCCGACGCCAGATTAAAAACATTGCTTTTTTCGGCTTCGCCGATTTTAAAAAAACCAGCCGGGATTATCAGGAAGCCTTTTCTATCGCCCAGTTGCTGGCAAAAAGTGACTACACGATTGTAAACGGCGGCGGCCCGGGGATTATGGATGCTGCTACCCAAGGAGCGGAATCAGTTAGCGGTGAAACCCTGGCGATTACTTTTTCTCCTCAGGATGCACCCGGGTTTGAGGGCCGCTACTTGGCTAACCGGGTAGATAAAGAAATTAGAACTTCAAACTACATTGACAGGATGTTTAAGCTGCTAGAGCACGCCGACTGTTTTATCATCTTTAAGGGCGGCTCGGGGACGCTTTCTGAATGGGGCACTGCCTGGGTTTTGGCTAAACTTTATTATCCCCACCACAAACCATTTATCCTTTACGGCCGTCAGTGGCATAAAATTATTGCCACCCTTAAGTCCAGCATGAAGTTGCGGCCGGTGGAACTCAAGGTATTTAAGATCGTCGATGAAGAAAACCAAATTATCCCGGCCTTGATTGAGTTTGAAAAAGAGATGAGCGAGTTTGACCACAGCCATTGCCGGATTTGCAAAGATAAAGCTTTCATGACATGAAGATTTTTCTGGGCGCTGACCATAGGGGATTTAAGTTAAAAGAAGCGGTTAAAACATGGCTTGAAGAGCAAAAAGAAGAGGTGGTTGATTTGGGTAATAACCATCTGGATCCAAACGATGACTTTGTTGATTTCGGTGCCAAAGTGGCCGAAAAAGTCAGCGCCGGCGAGGGGATGGGTATTGTTGTTTGCGGCTCCGGCGGTATGGCCATGGTTGCCAACAAGTTTAAGGGTGTGCGGGCGGTCGAAGCCTGGAATGAAGCGGCAGCAAGACATGCCAGAGAGCACGACGATGCCAACATCCTGATGCTGCCGGCAGATTTTGTTGACGAGGTGGGGGCAAAGATTATTGTCACTGCTTGGCTAAAAACGCAAACCTTAGTTGATGATAAGCATCAAAGGCGCTTAAATAAGCTTAAGCAAATAGAAGAAAGGAATTTTGTATGATTCGCGTGGCGATTAATGGTTTCGGCCGCATCGGCCGTTTGGCTTTGCGGGTGGCTTTATCCAAGCACTTAAAAGATTTAGAGATAGTGGCGATTAACACCTCGGGCAACATGGAGCCCGCCGGTTGGGCCCACCTGTTTGAATACGACTCGATTTACCGCCAGTATCCGGGCCAGGTGTCTGTTACCGGCAGTAATTTAGTCGTTGACGGAGTCACCCTTCCGATTCTGGCTGAGCGGGAGCCGAAAAACTTGCCGTGGCAGAAATTGGGAGTGGACTTGGTGCTCGAATGCACCGGTGTGTTTAGAAAACCAGAAGAAGCTAAAGGTCATCTTGAGGCCGGGGCGAAAAAAGTTTTACTGTCTGCTCCGCCTAAGGGTACGACCGAGGGTATCTACATGATTGGTTTAAACGCCGACAAAATCGGCAATGAATCAATCATTTCTAATGCCTCTTGCACCACTAACTGTGTGGCTCCGGTTGCCAAAGTCATGGTCAAAGAGTTCGGAGTAGTTAAGGCGGTAATGACTACTATCCATGCTTACACTTCAGACCAGCGCTTGTTGGATAATTCCCATAAAGACCTGCGCCGGGCTAGGGGAGCGGCGGTCAATATTATTCCTACGAGCACCGGGGCGGCCGAGGCCACTGCCGCAGTCGTGCCGGAACTAAGCGGAGTTTTTGACGGCTTGGCGATTCGGGTACCAGTAGCCACCGGATCGCTGACTGATTTTACTTTTTTAGTCAAACAACCAACTACTGTCGATGCAGTCAACCTGGCCCTAACTAATGCCTCGAAAACTTATCTCAAAGGCACTTTGGCAGTCACCGATAAGCCAATAGTTTCATCAGACGTGATTGGCAACGAAGCTTCGGCCCTGGTTGATTTGCAATTGACCCGGGTGGTCGATCGCGATCTGGTTAAAGTGATGGCTTGGTATGACAACGAGTGGGGCTATGTAGTGAGACTGATGGAGTTGGCCCGGGCATGCGCCGGGTAAACTTATGCCGATAATTGTCCCGACTATTTTTGCCTTTGATCACGTATCTTTGGAGGAGCGGTTGGAGCGTTATGAAGGCTTGGCTGACAGGGTCCAGCTGGACGTGGCCGATACCAATTTTGGGGCGCAGCCGACCTTGGCTGTCGAACCCATGGTAGAACAACCGACTACTTTGATACGCGACGTTCATTTGATGGTGGCCGAACCGGTAGAATGGTTGGAAAAATGCCAGGAAGAGGCCGTCGATTTAGTCATTGGCCAAATTGAGTCGATGAGCAGCCAGGTCGAGTTTAAAAAAGAGGCGCTGCGGCTGGGGCTAAAGTGGGGCTTGGCGGCTGATCTGGACACACCCCTCAGCGATTTTGACTGGGATACGGCCAAAGCTGCCGACCAGCTGTTAATTATGACGGTTAGAGCCGGAAAGGAAGGCCAGCCGTTGGCTCAGTCGGCTTTGGCCAAAGTTAAGGCTTTAAGGGAAAAAGGCTTTAGCAAAGAAATTTGCGTTGACGGCGGTATTAACGAAGCCACTCTGGGTAAATGCCTCAAAGCCGGGGCGGACGTTTTAGCCATCGGCAGCTGCCTGAGTCAGGCAGCTGACGTGGTTACTGTCTGGGAAAACTTACAAGCTAAAATGAGGGAATATGCGCTTTGACGTGGTTTGCTTTGGCTCGGCGTTTGTGGACGTTTATTTACAATCACCCGAGTTTAAAGTTGTCGGCCCCTCTTTATGTGAGGTTTACGGCGGTAAAATTAAAGTCACCGAGCTGGTAATTACTACCGGCGGCGGGGCGACCAATACCGCGGTTGGTTTTGAGCGCTTGGGGCTACAAACGGCGGCAGTTTGTTGTGTGGGGCAAGACCATTGGGGTTTATTTGTCAGGCAAGAGCTGGAAAAAGAAGGCGTCAGTTTGCTTTACACCCAGCAGGCGGAAGCGCCGACAAGCTACTCGACTATATTAGTCAGTCAGGGCGGCGGCCGGACGGCCCTGGTATACCGGGGAGCCAGCAACCAGCTTAGTTGGCGTAAAGTAGCCTGGGTTAAGCTCAGGCCGCGCTGGTTTTATGTCTCTTCTCTTGGCGGTGACTTGCAACTGCTGACTAAAATTGTCCGCCACGCCCAGTCAAAGAAAATCCAGATTGCTTTTAATCCCGGCAGCCAGGAAATTGCCAACTTAAATAAGTTAAAGCCGTTTTTGAAACACGTCGCCGTGCTGGTGGTCAATCGCCAGGAGGCAGCCAAACTGACTAACCATTTGTATAAAAGCCGGGCAGACATTTTTAAAGATTCCGCCAAGTTGGGCGTCCCGGTGGTGGTGGTCACCGAGGGCCGGCAGGGGGCAACCGTGATTTATAAGCGAAAACCAGTTAGTTTGCCGGCATTGAAGGTTAAAACAGTTGAGGAAACCGGCGCCGGCGACGCTTTTGCCAGCGCCTTTGTTGCCGGCTTGATACAGGGCTTAAAACCTCAGGAGGCTTTAAAAATGGGTCTGGCCAACGGTGCCAGTGTGGCCACCGCTTTTGGCCCTAAGGCTGGTTTGTTGTTTGGGCCGGAGATGAAGCAATGGCTGATAAAGTAAGAAAAAGCCTCGGTGAGGCGGGCAGCCGCAAGCAGACAGTGGTAGTATTTTTGCTGTTATTAGTCTTGGGGCTGGTGATGTATTTACCGTCAAGGTGGAAGGCTCCTGATTGGCGGGTCAAATTACCTCAGTGGAGCGGAGGCGACGTGATTACCATCCGCAAATCAGGCTGGAAAGCAACTTCCCCGCGGCCCCGGCCGCAAATCGAGGCCTTACTGACTGAACAAACAGGGGATTACAGCATTCTGGTTAAATCGCTTACAGGCCAAGAAGAAATCATGATTAATGAACACCAGGTAATGACAGCTGCCAGCGTGATTAAACTGCCGGTTTTAGTCGTCTATTATCAAGCGGTAGACAGCGGCCAACTTGACCCGGGTGAGATTTACATCTTAGCAGAAGCCGACCGTTGGGAATACGGTACCGGCAGTATGCAGTACCAAGCAGCGGGGACCAAATACACTTATCAGGAAATTGCCAAATTAGTGGCTAATCAAAGTGACAATATGGGAGCCGAGGTGCTGATCAAAAAATTGGGCGGCTATACTAAGGTCCAACAAGCGATCGATAAGCTCGGATTAACTAAAACTAACTTGAAAGCCAACGAAATTACCGTTGCCGACGCCGGGAACTTGTTTTTACAACTAGCCCAAGGTAAGTTATTAAGCCAAGCCAGCCGGGAAGGGCTGTTTAACAACTTAACAAAAACCATCAACGAGGACCGGCTTCCGGCCGGCGTTCCGGAAAACATCCGCGTCATCCACAAGTTCGGCAGTGAGGTTGGCGTCGTCAACGACTGCGGCCTGGTTGAAGCCAGCAACCCTTACATTATCTGTGTTTTAACCACAGAAGTTAACGTCGGTGAAGCCGAAGCCATTCTGCCGCAAATATCTAAACTAGTGTGGGGCTGGTTGGGAGATTGAGGTACCGGTTAAAATTTGATCTCGGGACTCTTCTTGTTGCTGTCTTTGTTCCTGAAGCTGTCTAATATATTCCGGTTTGCAGGCAACTTTAGGCTCAGTCCCGGAGAGGAAAAACTCGGTTTTACTGGGACAGCCCGAGCAGGCCAATTGGCCGGTTAAAGTGCAGACTTTTACCTCAATTAAGTTTTCCGGCTTAGAGAACTTATGTTCCGGCTGGTCTTTTAGGAGTACTAGCATGATTTTATTCCAAATCGGCGAGGCGCCGGTAATTCCCGAGGCCACCTGGCTCATGGGGGAGTTATCGTTATTGCCGACCCACACAGCGGCTAAGTGATCGCTGGTGTAGCCGATGGTCCAGTTATCCCGCTTGTCATTGGTAGTGCCGGTTTTGACTGCCACTTGGTGGCCGGG
>JAUYJQ010000016.1 GCA_030699295.1 Candidatus Beckwithbacteria bacterium | reverse complement strand
AAAGAAAAACAGCGGCAAAAAGACCAGCTGCAGCTGATTCCGTCGGAAAACTACGCTTCGGCGGCGGTGATGAAAGCGGTCGGTTCTGTCTTGATGAACAAGTATGCCGAGGGTTATCCCCATAAGCGTTATTATCAGGGTAATGTTAATTTGGATGCAGTTGAAGATTTGTGCCGGGAGAGAATCTTAAAAGCCTTTGGTTTAGATCCAAAAAAATGGGGTGTCAACGTTCAACCCTATTCCGGTTCGCCGGCCAACTTGGCAGTCTATAACGCCCTGCTTGAACCCGGCGACAAAATGATGGGTATGTATCTGCCCGACGGCGGCCACTTAACGCACGGCTGGCATTTACCTGCCTCGGTGCCAGGCGGGCCCTACCGGCCGATTTCCATCACCTCCAAGTTTTACATCAGCGATTTTTATCATGTGAATAAGCAGACCCAGGTTTTTGATTACGATCAAATCGAGACCCAGGCGAAAAAATTTAAACCCCAAATTATCATTTCCGGCGGCACGGCTTACCCCAGAACCATTAACCACAAGCGTTTGGGCCAAATCGCCACCAGCGTCGGCGCTTATTATCTGGCCGATATTGCCCACGAAGCCGGCTTGATTGCCGCCAAGGTGCATCCGTCGCCGTTTCCCTGGTGCGACGTTTGCACCTTTACCACCCACAAAACTTTCCGGGGTCCGCGGGGAGCGGCCATCATAGCCAGGAAAGAATTAATGGACAAAATTAATTTTTCTGTTTTCCCGGGTTTGCAGGGCGGGCCGCATTTGCACACCATCGCCGGTATCAGCGTGGCCGCGGCTGAGCTGATGACGCCGGCATTTAAGCGCTACGCCAAACAGATAATCATGAATGCCCAAACTCTGGCTAAAGACTTGATTAAGGGCGGCTTGACGATTGTTTCCGGCGGCACGGACAAGCACTTGGTTCTGGTTGATTTGCGCCCACAACACTTAACCGGCTGGACGGTGGCTTGGGCTCTGGAAACGGCTAACATTATTGCCAACAGAAACACCGTGCCCTATGATACCGCCTCGCCCTACTATCCCTCGGGATTGCGATTGGGCACCCCGGCAATCACCACCAGAGGCATGAAAGTTAAGGAGATAAAGCAGATCGCCGCTTGGGTTTTAGCCGTGGTTAATTACCTGAAAACCAAAGACTTCCCCCGGGATAAAAAAATGATCCAGGCTGACCCTTGGCTTAGGTCGGTCGGGAGAGAAGTCAGCCGGTTTGCCAGACGTTTTCCCATGCCCGGTTTATAATAGTAGCCATGGCAAAGATTTTTGACGGCCGTAAGCTAGCCCAAAAGATCGAGGCGGGGCTGAAAATACCCGGAATAACTCCTTGTTTGGCAGTGGTGGTATTTAAAGACGACCCCGCCGGTCAGCTGTATGCCCGGTTAAAAGCGGAGGCGGCGCAGCGTCTGGGGATTAAGTTTATCCAAAGCGAAGACGAGACGATAATCGGAAAGTGGAACCGTGATGATTCGATTCACGGCATTTTGATCCAGCGGCCGGCGTACCGGGGAGAAAAATTTGAGGCCCATTGGCAGGAATTAGTCAATAAAATTGCTCCCCAAAAAGACGTCGATGGTTTGAAGCCTGATTCAGCCTTTACTCCGGCGACGGTCAAAGCGGTCGAGATAATTCTAGCCGGAATTAATATTCCACCCCGGGGTGGAATGTTGGTGATTGGTCGGGGGATGATTGGAAAAGCGCTGGCCAAGAGATTAAACGCTAAAAGTATTAGTTCGAAAGACAAAAATTTGGAGGTTGAGAGTCGGAAAGCGGATATTTTGATTACTGCCTGCGGGCGGGGAAATTTAATCAAAACCGTGAAACCCGGGGCCATAGTCATTGACGTCGGCTGGCCTAAGGGTGATGTGGACTTTGCCCGGGTAAAACCAATCGCCGGCGTGATCACCCCCGTGCCCGGCGGCGTCGGCCCGGTAACCGTCGCCTGTCTCCTTGAAAACTTGATCGAGGCCGTATACAATCAACTCTTATGAGGAAAAAACTCACAGAATATAAAGTCAGCTTAGAAGAGCTTTTGGAAGCCGGTTGTCATTTCGGCCATCAGGGCCGGCGCTGGAACCCGAAGATGAAGCCCTATATTTACTCCAAAAAAGAGGGCGTCCATATTTTTGACCTGGCTAAAACAGCCATGGGGCTCAAGCGGGCAATGGAATTTGTCCGGGACTTGGTGGCCCAGCGAAAAATCATTGTTTTCGTCGGTACTAAGCGTCAGGCTTCAGAGATTATTGCCGAGGAGGCCGGTAAAGCCGGGGTGCCCTTTGTCAATATGCGCTGGTTGGGCGGCACTATTACCAATTGGGAACAGATTAAAAAAGGCCTGGAACGGCTGAAGGACTTAGAAACCAAAAAGGAAAAAGGCGAGCTGAAGCAGTACACCAAAAAGGAAAATGTTTTATTTGACCGGGAGATTGATAAATTAAACCGCTTCATCGGCGGAATGCGTTCGGTCACCAATCTGCCCGACGCCATTTTTGTGGTCGACGTTAAAAAAGAGATCGCCGCGGTTCGTGAAGCCAGGGTCAAAGGCATTCCGGTGGTGGCTTTAGTCGACAGCAACGCCGATCCGGACTTGATCGACTACGTCATTCCCGGTAACGACGACGCGGTTAGGTCGATCAAATTAATTGTCAGTAAATTAGCTCTGGCGGCAAGCGATGGTAAAGCCAATCAGTCTAAAACAAGTTAAAGAATTGCGCGATTTAAGCGGCGTTGGCATCATGGATGCCAAAAAAGCCCTGGTGGAAAGTGGCGG
>JAUYJQ010000013.1 GCA_030699295.1 Candidatus Beckwithbacteria bacterium | reverse complement strand
GGGCCGTCTTTAATGGCGGTAATTTTGGTCATTTTAACCACCTCCTTAGATTGGCTTTTAATTTTAAACCGGCGCCGCGAAGCCGATCCAGCTGTTTATAAAGCAAATACTGCGCGGGTTTAAGCACCAGGTCATAGGTGTCCATAAACTCGATTAACCGGCCGCCATAGCCGGCTTTAAAGCGGTGAAAACCGTACCAGGGGTCGTTTTGATCGGCTTTGGGGCCCAAGGCGCCCCACATATCAAAGCTAGTGCAACCCAATTTCTTGCCGTAGCGGATTAACTCCCACATCAGCAGATTTGGTGCCATTACCGCCTTGGATTCCCGGGTAGAAGCGCCGTAGGGGTAATAAATTTTTTGATTGAACACAAACACCATGAATACTGCCAGGGTTTGATCCCCCTTGTAGGCGCGCAGGAGATGGGCGATGCCGGCCCGGTTTAAAATCGGCCACATGGCTTTAAAGTACTCGGGCGAGTGGGCAAAAAACCCCTGCCTGACGATTGTTTCTTCAAATAACAGCTTGATAAACCAGGCAAAGCTTGAGGGGGAGTCGTCAACTGCCACGCGGACGCCCTTTTTTTCGGCCAAGCGGAGATTGTAGCGGGTTTTAGGATGCATTTTAGCCAGTAAGTCTTCCTCGGACTTGGTGATATCCAGTAAAAAACTATATTGAGTAAATAATCTTCGCCCCGGCCGGCAGCCATGCTGGCGTAAGAAAGAGTCAATGGTATTCCAGCCCCCGCCCGCAACGCTCTCGCTTGCGAGGCGGGCGGGTTTGGACACATCCGGTTCTATTTTAATCAGGACTAAATTATTCTCCCGGCCGATCTGCTGCAGCACTTTCATTTGTGCCTCATCGGGCAAGTTGCCTTTGGGGAAATAACCAATTTGCCAGTTAAATTGGGGCACGCGGTGCAAAGTCACCTGAAGCGACTGGACCAGTTTATCTTTTTCAAAAATGCCTTTTCTGATCACCTTATTGCTGACTTGACGGCGAAACTCGCCCCATTCGTAACTTTGCAGCGGATGGGTAGCCAAGCGGTTGGCGGCAGCCTTATCGGTGTCAACCAGGTCACGAATGAGCATGGCTCAATTCTAACAGATTAGTATCGATGTCTGCCAAAAAGCGGCTGACGCTATTACTGGAATACTGGCCGAAATACAAACGGCGCAAAGAGTAGGTAAAGTAGACCTGGGTTTTGGCCCGGGTGATGCCGACGTAGCAAAGCCGGCGTTCTTCTTCCAGCTCGTCACGGGATAAAAGCGAGCGCGAATGGGGAAACAAACCTTCTTCCATGCCGATTAAAAAAACCGTGTCAAACTCTAACCCTTTGGAGGCGTGCAAAGTCATCAAAGTGACGACATTTTTCTGGAGCTTGCCCCGCCCCTCGCGAGGGGCGGGATCGGATTGCTCCACCAAGGCCACGTTTTCTAAAAATTCCTGTAACTGGGGAAATTCCCGGGCGACGGTTCTTAATTCTTTGACATTTTCCAGGCGCATTAAATCAGCCTCGTCTTTGATGTCAAATCGGTCCAGGTAATGGGTGGCTTTTAACACCCGGTCTAAAATCTGGGTGGTGGTGAGTGATTTGATTGCCTGCCGATTAGTTTGCTCCCAGTCCAAAAATAGCTTGAGCCGGCGCTGGCCCAGCTTTTCCAAACGCTCGTAGCCGATGCTGTCTTTGGGGTTGCTTAGAAACCTCAAGTAGGCCAGACAGTCTTTGATTTCTTTGCGGGAGTAAAACCGGGTGCCGCCGACTAAAAGATAGGGAATGCCGTGTTTGATAAAAGCTTCTTCGACGGTCCGAGATTGGGCATTGGTCCGGTATAAAACAGCAAAGCGGTTAAGGTTTTTACCCGGTTTAATTATTTGCACCACAAAGTCCGATTCGTCTTTTTCGTCCCGGGCTTCGTAAATAGCCAATTTGTTGCCCGAGCCGGACTTGGTCCATAGATTTAAGATCGGATGAAGCGTGTTTTTGACAATCACTTGGTTGGCGGCGGACAAAATGTTTTGCGTCGAGCGATAGTTTTGCTCCAGGTTGATAATGGTTAAATCGGGAAAATTTTCTTTGAGTCTGAGCAGGTTACGATAATCGGCGCCGCGCCATGAGTAGATACTTTGGGAAAAATCCCCGACGGCGGTTAAGTTACGCCAGCGTGAAGTTAATAGTCGGGTGAGCTCGTATTGGGCTTTATTGGTGTCCTGGTACTCGTCGACCAGAAAGTACTCAAATTGCAGCCGGTATTTGTTTAAAGTCTCCTGGTTATTTTGCAGCAGCTTGACCGCGTTTAATAATAGGTCGTCAAAATCCTGGGCGCTGAATTTTTTTAATAACCGGTCGTACTCCCGGTAAATAGCTGCCGTTAGTTCCTGGAATCGGCCCCGGGCAAAACTTGAGTACTCGAGGCTGGCCACCAGTTCGTTTTTGGCCGCGGAAATCGCGGCTTTAAAACTTTGCGGCTTGTAGGGCTTAATGTCCAGGTCTAAATTTTTGACCGCTTTTTTGATAGCAGCTATAGAATCGTCTTCATCGTAGATGACAAAATGATTGTCTAAACCGATTTTGTCGGCATCTTGGCGCAGTAAACGGACACAGAAAGAATGAAATGTGCCGCAAAAAGGCAACGTAATGTCACCCAGTAGGTGTGACAAACGTTGCTTCATTTCACTCGCAGCCTTATTGGTGAAAGTTACCAAAAGCATTCGGCCCGGGTCGACGCCTTTGGCTTTGATTAAATAAGCTGCCCGGAATGTTAACGCCCGGGTTTTGCCCGAACCGGCCCCGGCCAATATCAGCAACGGCCCGATGCCGAAAGTGACCGCCTGCTTTTGATTTTGATTTAAGCCGTCTAACCAGGATTTGACCATGTTAAAATCATAGCATGGTGGCAATGGCTAAATTAAAACGTCGTTTATACAAGTATTTATGGTTGCTGCGGCCTCTGGTTTATGTTGGCGGTTTGGCCCTGGTGCTATTACTACTGGTGACGATTGGTAAAAAACTAATGCCGGCAGCCAAAGCCGGAGTCAACTGGTTGAACCCTAATGTAAATCAGCTGCATTCGTTTCGGGGGCGGGTAGACATTCTGCTTTTAGGTATTGGCGGCGCCGGTCATGACGGCGGCGATCTGACCGACAGCATGATGCTTGTCTCGATCGACTTATTAAGCGCTGACACGGTAATTGTGTCTTTACCCCGGGACATTTGGGTAGAATCTCTGCAGGCTAAATTAAATACGGCTTATCATTATGGGGAAGGCAAACAACCGGGCGGCGGGCTGATTTTATCTAAAGCGGCGGTAGCTGAAATCATTAACCAACCGGTCCATTACGGCGTAGTTTTGGACTTTTCCGGCTTTGAGCGGTCGATTGATGTTTTGGGCGGGATTGACGTTAACGTCCCGCACGGGTTTATCGATAACCAATATCCCATTCCCGGCCGGGAAGCGGCCGAGCCCGAAACCAACCGCTACGAGACGATTGAGTTTAAGTCGGGCAAACAACATTTTGACGGCGCGACGGCTTTAAAATATGTCCGCTCCCGCCACGCTGAAGGCGAGGAAGGCACTGATTATGCCCGGGCCCAACGGCAGCAGCGGGTGATTTTAGCCTTTAAAGACAGGCTGCTTAAAGCCGGCACCTGGTTAAATCCCGGCAAATTAAAGCAGCTGCGGGAGACCTTGGCGATCAGTGTTTCAACTGATTTAACTGCTGAAACCTACCCCGGCTTAATTAAACTAGCCCTAAAAATCAAGCAGGATGAGATCAGAACCGGAGTCATCGATCAGGGTAGTCAGACAGAAGACATCCCGGCACTGCTTTATAACCCGCCGCTAACCCGCTTTGGCCAGTGGGTGCTGTTACCTGTCAATGACGACTGGACGGCAATTCACCAATACATTGAAGAGATTTTGTATCAGAATCAATGATTATTGTCGTCCTAATGTTCATATTATGGCAAGCGCGCTTGCCGCTGTGGAATAACCATTTACAGGTGGACATTTGGGTGTGGTGGGAGCGGGTTGATTACTGGCGGCAGAATTTGTCGTTTGCCGGCATGGAGGGTAATGAGATTTTGCCGCTAACCTTAATCTATTTATTCGTACCTATCCTGTTAGTGCCCGTGGGTTGGTTAAGTTACGGCAACTACTTACCAGCGGCGTTGGTGGTCAATTTGACGGTAGTGGCCGCTCATATTTATTTGGTAAAACAATACGCCAGTAAAAATCTGATCTGGCTGTGGGGGGGGCTGGTGGCCTTGGGGCCGATTTTACTGTTTCGCTTTGACGCTTTGGTCACCTTGACGCTGCTTTTTTCCCTGCTGGCATTTATTAAAAGAAAGTTTGCCTGGTCGGGATTTTGCCTGGGGTTGGCCACGGGGATGAAGGTTTTTCCCGTCATCGTTTTACCCTATTTGCTGATGATTCTGATTAAGCAAAAACAATTAAAGTCGTTATTATTGCTGTTGATATATTTTGGAGAGGCACTGTTGCTACCGGTGTTAATCTTTTTTCTTTTGGGCGGCAATTGGCAGCAGATCATCGGTGCTTTGAATTTTCACAACTTAAAACTGATCAGCATTGAAAGTCTTCCGGGCAGCTTTATCACCGGTTGGTCATTAATAACTACTGGCCAGCCGCCTCCGCTTTTGGCAGGATACGGCATTTGGGCGATTCCCGGACCGGCGGCCTTATTTAACCGTTTATGGGTGGTGCCGATCGGACTGGTTTATTATTTCATTTGGAACCAGCGATCAAAGTATTTTAATTGGAGCGTACCTTTGGCGTTGATGCTGGTGTTTTTAGTATTTTCCAAAAACTTAAACCCCCAGTATATTTGGTGGTTTATGGCCTTATTACCGTTTGTTAAAGCCGGTCGGGCAATTTGGGTTTTGACTTTGGCCGTGACTTTACTTAACCAACTGGTTTACCCGATTTTTTACACGACTTTGATCGAGGAGTTTTACCAAAAAAACTCAAGTTACTGGGTTTACTATTTACTCTTGCTAAGAAATTTGGGCATTACCGCTTTAGCTTATTTGAGCTTAAAAACTTTATACCCGGACTCGTCGAAGATTAAGGGGAAGTTGGCGTTGAAATAAGCTTGGTTCAAGTCGGGCCACATATTTTTTTCGTCCGGGCCGATAACTGTGTAATCAACCCGATACTGAGCTAAAAGCTGATCGTTACCCTGGTACATTTTGGCCACGTCTGCCTGGCGGGGTAAATAGTCAATGCCGTAGGTCCAGAGCCAGCCGGGATAGCCCATGATAATTTGCCGGCCGGTTAGTGCCGGCAACCAGTGGTTGTGGTTGCCGGCGGTTAAAACCACGGCTTGGGGTTCGATAACTTCCCTGACTTTTTCGGCCACGGTTAATTGGGTTTGATTAAAAAATTGGTACTTGGTTGCCGGCTGGAAGATTTTGCTTACTTGGTTAACCCCGGGAAAAATGCTGATCAGTAAAATAATTAAGCCAACCAGTTTCCAGCGGACTAAAACTAAAGCGGCACCAATTGAGGCGATTAAATACCAGTGGAGGAATAACTTGGTATTGTCCCAGTCGTAAGGTTGGAAGCGAAGATAGTTCCCTAAAACAAATACCAGCCAAAAAGCCAAAGAGAATTTTTTTAATTTCGCTGGTGCTGAGATTAAGCCCCATAGCAGCAGCGGCAGCATTGGGCCCAAACGCCACCATTCTTTGAGCCAGCCGGAGTCCCAGTGAATAAAGTTACGGCTACCCCAGCCGTAGACAAAACCAATTTGAGGTAAGCCCAAGGCCAGGGCCGGGAGTAAGAATCTCCAGCCGTACCAAGCACCGATTATCATGGTGACTAAATAAGAATGGGCGTGAGCTAGCGGCAACAAACCGGCAATAATTCCGGCGGCCAGGATTTTTTTACGCCACAAAAGCAGGTAAACAATGATCGACAAACTTAGGCCTAACAGTTGGCCGCGCTGGGGGATGATCTGGCTGGTGATAAGGTTAAGCCAGCGGGAGTCAGCCCCCCACCCGGCGTTAAACAGAAACAGGATGGCCGTAAAAACACCCACCTTATGATTATTAGTTAAAGTTTTACCCAAAAGATAAACCAGATAAGTGAGAATGATTGAAAAGATCAGGCCGGGCCAGACTAAGCTAGTGGGTAAATCCAGACCCAATTTAACTAAGCCGGCGGACAAGAGATCGATTAAGAAGGGGTAGGTAAATTTGTGGCCGCTAAATATCGGCAGCTGAAGCGGCCAATTATGGCCGTAGGCAAAGGAACTAATATAAGTTAAGTGGGCCGACCAATCGCCCCAGCAGTTGGGGCAGTTTGACCACCAACCGCCCGGTTCCTGAACTAAAACATTCGACCAGATGAGAACCCAAAAAATAATTGTTACAATAGCCAATATGAAGAGAGGTATGG
The DNA here is from genome assembly GCA_030699295.1 of Candidatus Beckwithbacteria bacterium. Classification (GTDB taxonomy): domain Bacteria; phylum Patescibacteriota; class Microgenomatia; order UBA1400; family CG1-02-47-37; genus CG1-02-47-37. Next base: position 170 of record JAUYJQ010000013.1, on the reverse strand, counting down.
TTTTGGGTTTAATTTTAGCCATAGGTTTTTGGCTGCGCCTTTATCGTTTGGATGTGCCTGAAAATTATATCTTTGACGAAGTTTACCATGTACCCAGCTTCAGGGCCTTTTCTCAAAATAACCCGGACGCTTTTGACGTTTACGCCCAGGCGCCGGAGGAGGGAACGGCC
>JAUYJQ010000005.1 GCA_030699295.1 Candidatus Beckwithbacteria bacterium | reverse complement strand
CTGATCGGTCAAAAGCAGGGCGCCGGCGCCGGCAATCTCGAATGGCCGGATATTGCCTCCGTCCTTCATGTGCACCGGAGATAAATTAAGCCCGATCAAACTGCGGCCGTAGATGCGGCCGACTTTAGCCCCCCAGGCCTCTCCCTGATAATTGGCCTTGAGCTGGCTCAGTAAATTGACTCCTGGCGGCAGCCAGCCCCAAATTTTTAATTCCGGATAAAGCCGGACAATATCGGCTAGCTGTTGTTGCCGGTTGGCAAACAAACTGCCGACAAAACTAACCGGAACGGTTCTTTTGCTTTTGGCAGCTTTAAAAACCCCGTGGTCAACGCCGGAAATCGGCAGATTAACTACCGACTTGGCCCCAAGCCGCCGCCAATTAGCCGCATGGCCGCTGTCATTAACTACCACTAACTTAGCCGCTAAACCTATCCGGCGTTCTGTTGGGGACAGCCAAGCCGGCGGCACGCCGCAAAAAAACACGGTCTTACTAATCGGACCAACCGCATCGCGCCCGGCCGAAAAGAAAATTTCTTCAGGCTGAAACCGGCTGATAACCTGTTTTAATCGCCAACTATTCAGCCACTTAAACCGGCCGGTTAAAGGAAACAATTCCACCCGGTGCTTTAACTGCTTTAAGGCTTTTAGCCAGTGCCAGTGCGGATCACCCGGAGTGTTTCTGATCGGGGATACCAATAAAATTTTCATCGCCAGATCTGCTTCAACTTATAAATTAAATACGGGTAAACCATGGCTTGGGCCAAGACCACCGCCCAGGCTGTACCCACAATAGCTAACTTTTGGGTCAGCGGCCAGATTAACACTATCAAGACTGCTAGTTTAATTAAATTCATCATCATGGCCACCTTCGGCCGGCCGACTGCGTCAAACAGGGCCGAAGACACCGACACTAACGGCCGCATAATCCCGAAAAGGAGTAAGACATTCAGGGCCGGCACCATCATCAGCCACTTTTCGCCAAACAGCAGCCTGATTGCCAACGGGGCGCTTAACCACACCGCCATCGCAAAAGCAAAACTCAAACTAAAAGTTAACAGCAGTGATTTAATCAAACCCCGCTTCAGCCTGACCATGTCAGTTTGGATCCGGGAAAATAAAGGGAAAATAATCTGGTAGACCAAACCGGCGCCCTGGGTGGTGGGTAAGTTGGAAATTTTATAGGCGGTTTGATAGAAACCCAAACTGCCGGCACCCAGAACCTTACCCACTAAAATGTCATCTCCCTGGTCGTTGACATAAGAAAGAAAAGTCCCGACAGTCACCCATTTACCGTAAGCGTAGAGTTCCTTAAGCTTAGCAAAACTGACTTTGGCCCGGTAGACTTGGGTCAATAAAAAGGACAGGCCTAAACTGGCCAGACCGCCGACAATTACCCCTAAAGGCAAAGCCAGGAATGATTTAAGGTAAAGCACCAGCCCAATCGTCGCCAGTGACTCAATGATCGAGGCGCTGACCTGGAAATAAAACTCTTTAGAATATTGGACGTTTTTCCTAAATAAAATCACTGCCGGATTGATAAAACCTTTAATCAGGGGAGTGATGGCCACCAGGCGCAAACCCAAAGTCAGGTCAGCCTTAAAAAAAGCACTGATTAAGGGAGCGATCAGCCATAGCCCCAGGCTGATCAGCAGTCCCCGGCCGATAAATGCCAGCCAGGCTGAGTTTAAATAGCCTTTGACGTCTTTCTTGGTTTGGACCAAAGCCTGGTTAATCCCCGACTCGGTCATGACTTCGGCTAAACCGTAAGGCAGCATGATCATGCCGAACCAGCCGATTTCCTGGGGGGAGAGGATCCGAGCGGCGATTACCAATTTGACTAAGGAAAATAATTTAATGACCACCCGTAAACTCCCGAACCAGAGCGCGCCTTCAAAACTTTTTTTAGTTAAGTATTTCATCGGAACTTTAGTATCGTCTTAATAATCTTGTTTTGATCAGCTTTACTTAGATCCGGAAAAATCGGCAGCAAGACTATCTCTCGCCATACCCGCTCGGTCACCGGCACCAACTGGGGAAATTTATCAAACATTTTGTATAAGTGATTAGGCAGATAGTGGACATTGGCACTGATGCCGTTATCGTGCAAATAATCAATCAGGTGGTTGCGGATTTTAGCCGGCACTTTGATAACATAATTATGGTGGCTCGATCTGGCCCAGGGCTTGATAGTTAACGGTTTAATCCAGTCAACTTTTCTAAAAGCCAGGTTATAGCGTCGGGCAATGGCCGCCCGTTTGCCATTACCAGGCTTTAATTTATTAAACTGGACCAGGCCGATAGCCGCAGCCAAATCATTCATTTGATACTTAAAGCCCAAGTCAGTGACATCATACTCCCATTTCCTGTGGGCCTTTGGCCCAGCCTGCCTATACCGCGCCCAGGTGGATGAACTAATCCCCGACCAAGCCAGATGGCGGATACGCTCGGCTAATCTTTTGACATTAGTGACAATCATGCCGCCGTCTCCTGTAGTTAAGTTTTTAATCGCCGCAAACGAAAAACAGCCTAACCGGCCAAAGCCGCCAACGTGCCGACCGTAATAATATGAGCCGCAAGCGTGGGCGCAGTCTTCAATCAGGGCAATTTTCTTCTTGCTGCAAACCGTCAGCAGTGGTTTCAAGTCCGCCGGGTGGCCGCCGTAATGAGTGACGATTATGGCCTTGGTTTTGGGGGTAATTTTTTTAAGGACATCGGCCGTATCGGTACTCAAGGTTTCCGGGTCGCAGTCGCAAAAAACAATCTTCCCGCCGGCCTGAAGAACTGCCTGGTTAGCCGCCACAAACGTCAGCGAGGAGCTGATTACCTCATCGCCGGGCTTAGTCGTAGTCAACAGTGACAAATGCAATGCGGCGGTGGCCGAGTTTAGAGCCACAGCGTACTTTGTTCCCGTTAAGCGGGCCAGTTTCTTTTCCAGGGCCGCTGCCCTAGGCCCATTGCCCAGCCAGCCGGAGCGCAGGACGGCAGTTACCGCCTGCTCTTCTGGTAATCCCAGGGAGGGTTTAAATAAAGGAATCATTCTCTTGAGATTATACCAAAGACACTGCCGGTCATGACGGCAGCATCGGCGGTTAATTGCAGCAATGGCAGATAAACCAGACCCTGCCAATGCCTGACATAGCGAAAGTGCTTGATCAGCGGCCAGAGTAAGTAGATCAAAAACAAGCCCGGTAAGGCCAAAAACACCAGATAGCGGCCAAACACCGTCGTAATCCTGAATAAGTGGGGCCAATAGACTGCCCGAACATCACCGGCAGCGTAATTTTTCACTTGGGTAAAAAATTCCCCCAGACTGGCAGGAATCTGCCAATATACCAAGGCTTTCGGCTCAACTGCCATTTTCCCAGTTTTTTTTAGCTTTCGGGCAAAAACCAAGTCCTCGCAGTAATTTAACTCTTCCGGGTACCACGCCATGCCTTTTCCAAACGCCAATGACCGGGAAGACGGCAGATAGGCCTCTGGCCTAAACTTATCCGGCATCACGGCTACAAACGGAGCCACGCATTTTTGAAAAATGGTTTTAGTTACCGGCCGGTA
>JAUYJQ010000044.1 GCA_030699295.1 Candidatus Beckwithbacteria bacterium | reverse complement strand
TTGACGGCTTTTAACTTGCCTGTTTTTTTATCTGCTTTATAGATCTTACCCCGGGATTGCTTCAGGTAGTCGATAAATAGAATGCCGTCGAGGTGATCGCGTTCGTGCTGAAAATATGAGGAAAAAGGTTTGACTAAAATCTGTTCTTTTACTTGTCCGCTAATTGTTTGGTAGCGGACTTTGATTTTTATCGGTCGGTCAACAAAACCGTAGTAGCCCAGAAAAGACAGACAGCCTTCCATAAATTGCTGGTCTTCCGGCAGTTGTGATAGTGTTTTGGGGTAGGCTTTGATAATTTCCGGATTAATAATTGCCTGAATCGATTTATCCGGCAGAGTCATTAAAAACACCCGTTTCAAGATCCCGATCTGGTTAGCGGCTAGGCCGACACCGACCGGCTCGTGCGGGTTGGGAATCAGGCTGGCATTGAGTTCCTCGACCAATTTAATTAGGTTTTGATCGAACTTAGTCACTGCTTGGGCCTTTTGCCGCAGACTCGGGTGGGGGTAGTTTAAAATTTTTGCCATCGAGAGATTATAGCAATTCGAGCCTGTTTTTGACGACGGTATTACCCGGGTTTAAAAACTCGAGGATGTATTGGTACTGCTCGCGGGCCAGCTCTGGCCGTTGGGTTTGTTCATAGAGTGAACCGAGGGAGTTGCGGGCGGCCTCGTAATTGGGTTTGAGTTCTATAGTTTTAACTAACAACTGTTCAGCCAAACCGGTTTGCCCCAGTTGGTTATAGACCAGGCCCAGGTTATAAGTTAACTTGGCGTCGGTCGGGGCCAGGGCGATCGCCCGATCAAAGGCTTCCAGCGTCAGACTATAATAGTCAGGGTTAACTGCCGCCAAGGTTAATAAAATCTTGATGCGCGAGCGGTAAAAGTTTAAGTTGACCGGGTTGGCTTGCATTACCAGGTCGGCATCTCTTAAAGCCTGATCGCTAAACTGCTTAGATAACTGGGCCGAGGGGCTGGAATAAGCATAGGCCAGCTGGGCTTCGGCCTCAGCCAGGTCATTTCTGAAGACCGGTTCTGTTGGGGCTAGCTGGACTGCCCGGCTTAAGTTTTGCCAACCTTCCTGGAGCAGCCGGGCCTTGACTTGGTTGCGGCCCAGGTTAAACAGATAATCAGCCCGCCACATCCGGCCAATCAAGAGCCAGCCGAATAGGGCCAGTAAGGCGGTCAAGCTAATTAAAACTGCCCGAAAATTATTAAGCGGAAAATATTTAGCTTGCCCTAAAGCCGACTTGCCCGCCTTAGCTTCAGCGATGGCGGGGTAAAGAAAAAAGAGTAAAGCTACCGGGACGACGCTGAAACCGAAAAAGTTAGATACCGCCATGCCCAGATAGCCGGCCAGCAGAGCCGGTTGGTTGGTCTTCAAGGTATAGACACTAAACCAGAGGATCAGCAGTAAATAACTGCCCAAACCAAAAGCGCCGGTGGTGGCCAGGAAATTTAAAAACTCGTTATGAGCCTTGTTGTATAAAAAGTCCCATTCGGATAAAAGATTATGCTCTATCGGCCGGAAATTATAGTAAGCATAGGCAAAAGTCTCCACACCGGAACCGAACATGGGATAGTGTTTCCAAATATTAACTGCCCCTTCCCAGACTACTTTTCTAATATCCGATGAGGCTGACCCGCCGACAGATACTGCCGGAGCGGTTTCCTCAGCTAAGCCGGTAGTCGGTTGCGCCAAAGTCGGCAGGAGATCGCGGCTGAAAATTAATACTGTTAAAGCTGACGCGCAGGATAGGATTAAAAACTGTTTCCAGGGAAAATTAGCCAATTTATTTTTGAGTAAAATCAGTGCCCAGTAAACTGTGAAAGCCACTGCGAAACCGAATAGCCCGGAGCGGGAGCGGGTGAATAATATCGTCACAAAAAAGATCAGGCTATAGACATATCCCAGGAGTGATTTTTTTTGCCAGGCAAGGGGAGTCAGCGCCAACAAATAGGCTGCCAGCCAGTTGGGTTGGCCTAAGGTGGAAAAGACCCGGTTTTGGACGTCCTGAACCCACAGGCTTTTGTCGATCCCCAGCCGTTCGGCAATGCCATAGAGGCTGACAATAGTAGCCGTCGATAACATCACCGCCAGCACTGGTTTAAGTTTATGCCTCATAAACGTGACAAAGGCATAATATAGAACCAGGTAAGAAACTGTGGACATCAGGCCGCCGTGGAAGCGCGAGTAATAGCCCCAGATTGAGGTGTGCCGGTCGATAGAAAATACAGTGGCTAGAATCTGTGAGGCTAAAAATAGCATCAAGGGAATGTCAAACGGCGTTCGTCGGCATAACCACTTTTTTTGCCTAATCATTTCGATTACCCAGAGGGCGGCAATAATCACGGTCAGGCCGTAGACAGCCAGCATTTTGTTGAACTCAAACAGTTCATAGTTCCAGGGAGTTAGGATTAATGGCACTACAATAAACAAAACGTAGAAAGCCGCGGCAATCATGTCCTAAAGTATAACATGATAGAATGGATTCATGTGGGAAAGTTTTTTGCGGTTGTTTAGCTACGATTTAGCCATAGATTTGGGCACGGCTAATACCTTGATTTATGTGGTGGGTAAAGGCGTAGTTGTCCGTGAGCCGACGATCGTGGCCCGGGATAAAAAATCGAAAAAACTGTTGGCGGTCGGGAGTGAAGCCAAAAAAATGCTGGGTAAAAATCCGGCCATGATTGAAGTCATCCAGCCGCTTCATGACGGAGTGATTGCCGATTTTGATGCCACCTCCGCCATGCTCAAACATTATATTAGCGAAATTCATTCAGCGGTCGGTTTACTGCCCAAGTTGGCCCGGCCGAGAGTTTTAATCGGTATCCCCGGCGGGGTAACTGAAGTGGAAAAACGGGCGGTGCAGGATGCGGCTCTGTCTGCCGGCGCCCGGACTGCCCTCTTAGTTGAAGAGCCTTTGGCGGCGGCCATCGGTGCCGGTATCGACATTACCAAGCCGGACGGCCATTTGTTAATTGATATCGGTGGAGGGACGGCGGAAATTGCCGTCATCTCTTTATCCGGCATTGTCATCAGCCGTTCGCTCCGGGTAGCCGGTGAGGAAATGAATCAGGCCATTATTAACGCGGTTCGCTTAAGCCACGGCATGCTGCTCGGCGAAACCACCGCCGAGGAAGTCAAAATTGCCATCGGTACGGCTTTAGTGCCGGACAAAGAAAGAGTTTTTGTCGTCCGCGGCCGGGATATGGGCAAGGGCCTGCCCCGGTCGTTGAAATTAAAAAGTGCCGAAGTCCGCGAAATCCTGGCGCCGATTATCCAGGAAATTATTGCTGCTGTCAGCGAGGTGCTTGAAGAAACGCCGCCGGAGTTGGTGGGAGATATTTTAAAACACGGAATTGTCATGACCGGGGCAGCCAGCCAGCTTTTTGGCATTGATAAAGTTGTCAGTGAAGCCACCAAGATGCCGGTGGGTGTGGCCGAATCACCCCAGGATGCGGTGGTGCAGGGGCTGGCTAAACTTTTAGCCAAACCCGGACTATTGGAGACATTACGAATAAAGCGTGGTTTAAGTTAATCATTGTGGCTGCTTTGCTTTGGTTTTTTAACCTGCGGCTGGATTGGTTCCAACCGGCCAGGGCGTGGTTATTTAAGCGGCCGGTGCCGGCAGTTGATATCCAGCCGGCAAAACAAGCCCAGCTTGATGCCGAAATGTATCAATTGAAAGAAGAAAACCAAACTTTAAGGAAACTTATTGGGGCTAATTTGCCGGCAGCGTGGCAATTTATACCAGCTCAGGTTTTGGTAAAAACAGCTAATAAATTAACTCTTGATGTCGGTCAAAACGAAGGAGTTGAGCCGGGAATGATCGTTCTGGCTTTGGGGGAGGCAGGCAGCCGCAGTGGTATTCTGATAGGGAAATTAACTAGTGTCAATCCAATCGAATCAACCGCCGGTTTTGTAAATCAAGCCCGGGCAAAAACCACCAGTGGTATTGCCGGTAAAATCAGTCGGGAAAATCAATTACTTCAATTAATTGAAGTCCGGCAAAGCCTGACTTTAAATCAGGGGGAATTGGTTTTGACCGAAGGCGGCGATGGCTGGCTGCCGGGGTTAGTTGTTGGCCGGATCGATAAAATTGACAATGTGGCTACTTCAATTTATCAAACTGCCACTATCGTACCAGTGATTGACCCGGCGCTGTTGATCAAAGTTTTTATTGTTAAACTATCGTTTGAGAATTAATGCCATACCTTGGCGATGTAGGCCGACTAAAACTTTAACTTTATCTTGTAAAGTCGGTACCCGTTCAATCTCCAGTTGGTAAATGCCGATGTCTGAAGTGTCGCTTGGCCCGGTCACCAGTTGCTGGATTGCCGGCAGGGATGAGGGGACGATTAAAATCGGAAACAGCAGATATATAAAAATCAAGGTGAAAACAAAAACAATTGATCGCCAGGCAAGGGTCATACTATAAATAGTATACTATAAATATGACAATTCTAGCGGTGATTTTGTTTGTTGCCGGGGTTTTAATTGATGTTTGGTTTGGCCGGCGGCTGGGCCAAACCAGTTTAATTTTGTTACTGATATTAGGAGCTTTCAACTTACTCAAAAACTTTTATCCAAAGCCGGTTAATCGGCAGATTAAATTAAAATGAAGTGGTTATTGGTTGAATGGCTGCTGACTTTGAGTTTGTTTGGCTTGCTCGCCCGGCTGGTAAGTGTTCAAGTTGTCAACCATGATTATTATTTAGCACTGGCCCGGGAAAACCGGATTAAACTGGAGACAATCCCGGCTGATCGGGGGGTAATTTTTGACCGTTTTAAGACACCCTTGAACCGTAATGCTCCGGAAGGCAGGCAATACGACCTGGGTGAGGCCGGCAGCGCTGTTTTGGGCTATGTGGGCCAGGGTGATCGGGAAATAGTGGGCAAAGACGGTTTAGAGCGGATCTATGACAATAAGCTTAAAGGCAAACCCGGAGGTTTGCTGTTAGAAACCGACGCAGCCGGGGCCCTAGTCAGAGAGATTGGCCGGAGCGAACCGGTTCCGGGAGACAGCTTGATGTCTACTTTAGACGCCGGTTTACAGCAAAAAGCTTATGCCTTGCTCTCCGGCCGCAAAGGGGCAGTGGTCGCCAGCGATCCGGGAAACGGTGAGATTTTGGCTTTAGTTTCCAGCCCGGGGTTTAAGCCTCAAGAGGTAGAAAAATATTTAACCGACCAGGATTTACCGCTGTTTAACCGGGCTTTAGGGGGTGTATACCCCCCTGGTTCGACTTTCAAGCTAATTACGGCCACGGCTGCCCTGGAAGAAGGCAAGGCAGATGCCTCGACTCAAATCGAAGACACCGGCAAGATCAGTATCGGCCCCTACAGTTATGCTAACTGGTATTTTACCCAATACGGCCGGACTGAGGGAGTTTTGGATATCATCCAAGCGCTTAAAAGAAGTAATGACATTTTCTTTTACCGCCTGGGTGAGCGCTTGGGTATCCGCGCCTTAGCCGACTGGGCTAAATTTTTCGGGGTGGGGAACTCAACCGGCGTGGATTTGCCCGGCGAGGCCGAAGGGCTGATGCCCGATCCTACCTGGAAAGAAGCGCAAAAAAAAGAAGACTGGTTTTTGGGCGACACCCTGATTACGGCTATCGGCCAGGGAGATATTTTAATGACCCCATTGCAGGTAAATCAGATGACCAGCGTGATTGCTTCAACCGGTCAGTGGTGCCGGCCGCACTTAGTCGCGGCAGATAAAGAAGATTACTGCCGCCGCCTGGATATTCAGCCTCAGACAATTGATTTAATCATCAGCGGTATGGTTCAAGTTACCCAAGCGGGAGGGACGGCTTGGCCATTTTTTGATTTCCCGGTGAGCGTGGCCGGGAAAACCGGAACTGCGGAGTTTGGAGGCGATGACAAGACCCATGCTTGGTTTACCGGTTTTGCTCCGGTAGATAGTCCCAATATTGTCGTCACAGTTTTACTGGAGGGAGCCGGTGAAGGTTCTTACGAGGCGGCGCCGGTGGCCAAAGACTTATTAGCCTACTGGTTTTCCCGTCAATGATTAAGGCTGAATTAAAGTACTGGGTGGGCCTGAGCGGTTTTGCCGGACTGGGAATTAAACGTTTTTTACTGCTGCGGCGCTACTTTGGTTCGGTTAAAGCCGTTTGGGAGGCAGGAAAAAACAGCTGGACCAAAGTTGGCATTAAAGAAGAGATGGCCGGCGGGTGGGAGAAGTGGCGGCAGGGGCGGGATCTAGATAAAGACATGCTGCGTTTGGAAACAGCTCAAATCAGATCAGTCACAATTGAAGATAAAGATTACCCTAAATTACTTAAAGAGACTGATTATCCGCCCTTTATTATATTTGTAAAAGGGAAAGTAAATATCTTAAATCAGCCTGGTCTGACTGTAATCGGCACCAGAAAAATGACCGAGTACGGCCGGCGGGTCACCAATCGCATTGTCAGCGAGTTGGCTAAAAAATTAACTATTGTATCTGGTTTAGCCCGCGGAGTTGACGGCTGGGCTCACAGGGTTTGCTTAGGAAATAAAGGGAAGACGATTGCTGTTTTAGGCCATGGCTTGGACAGAGTTTATCCGGCCGAACACCGGGGATTGGCTGAAGAAATCG
>JAUYJQ010000004.1 GCA_030699295.1 Candidatus Beckwithbacteria bacterium | reverse complement strand
AAGAATAACCACGAAATGGCTTTTGCTACTTTGGACGACGATTCCGGCCAGATTGAGCTGGTGATTTTCCCCACACTTTACTCCCAAACTAAGAGTTTATGGCAAAGTGACCAGGTGGTTTTAGTGACCGGCAAAGTGGATATGAAAAATCGCTTAACCCTGATTGTGGAGTCGGCGCTAAAACCAGAAGACACGCCCGTGGCTGCTGAGGCTCAAACAGCTAAACCCGGCCAATCTGAAAAAATCAGCCTCCGCTTAACTAAAACCACGCCCAAAGCGGTACTGATTAAAATCAACCAGCTGTTTCAGGCCAACCCCGGCCCTCAGAGAGTTTTTCTGGAACTGGAAAATGGCCGCCAGCCTAAAGTAATCCGTTTACCTTTTACCGTCGAGTTTGACTCAGTTAAAAACCAAGTTGAAGCCCTGCTCAAACCGGTTGACGGCCGGATTGTGATCGATTAACATTTTTGGTATAATAATCTATGCCGCAGTTAACAAAGTACATTTTTGTTTCTGGTGGAGTCTTGTCTGGTTTGGGCAAAGGGACGGTGGCCGCTTCTCTAGGATATCTGCTAAAATCTCACGGCTTACGGGTAGCGCTGATCAAGTGTGAAAACTACTTAAACTATGATTCCGGTTTGATTAATCCAATCGAGCACGGCGACCCGTTTTTATGTGAAGACGGCGCTGAAACCGATATGGACCTGGGGACGTACGAGCGCTTTTTGGATCAAAACTTAGGCAGTAAGAACTTTATTACCATGGGCCAGATTTATAAAGCCGTGATTGATAAAGAAAGAAACTTCTTTTACAAAGGCGAAGACGTTGAAGCTATTCCCCATGTGACTGACGAGATCATCAGCCGCTTCAAAGCGGTGGCTAATGCGGCTAAAGCCGACGTGGTGGTGATTGAGCTCGGCGGCACTGCCGGCGAGTATCAAAATGCCCTTTATTACGAGGCCGCCCGGATCATGAAGTTAAAACACCAGGATACGGTTGTCCACATCCATGTTACCTATTTGCCAACGCCCAAACATTTGGGTGAGCCAAAAACTAAGCCCACTCAGCTGTCAGTTAAGTACTTAAACTCAATGGGTATCCAGCCGGACTTTATTGTTTGCCGGGCTGAAGGTGCGATTGATAAACGGCGGCAGGCACGGTTGGCTTTGTTTTGCAACCTGCCGGAAGAGGGAATTATCTCCGCCCCGGACTTGCCCTCAGTTTACGAACTACCGCTGGTTTTTGCTAAGCAGCAGTTTTCTCAAAAAGTCCTAAATAAATTAAATCTCAAAGTCACCCCGTTAAAACTTGAAGCCTGGCAGGAGTTAAACCGCCGGATTAGCCGGCCGAAGAAACAAACCATAAAAATTGCTATAGTCGGCAAGTACTTTGCTACCGGCGACTATCAGCTCAATGATTCCTACGCCTCACTTTATGAAGCTTTAAATCATGCCACATGGGCTGAAAGCACTGGTCTGCAGATTGTAGCGATTAATTCAGAGCGGGAAAAGAACATAAAAGAAAAGTTGAGCCGGGTTGATGGCGTGATTGTGCCAATCGGTTGGGGACCACGGGGGACTCAAGGGATGATTGAAGCCATCCGCTATTCGCGGGAAAATCGACTGCCTTTCCTGGGTCTTTGTTTTGGGATGCAGCTGGCGGTGGTCGAGTTTAGCCGGAACGTTTTAGGCTTAAAAGAGGCCAGTTCCACCGAGATTGACCCGCAAACTAAGTTTCCGGTGATTCACATTATTCCCGAGCAGACCAGAAACCTGAAGTTACGCGCCTATGGCGGCACCATGCGCTTGGGTAGCTGGGACTGCCGGGTCAAACCGGGAACTATTGCCTTTAGCGCTTATGGCAAAACCGATACCAGCGAGCGCCACCGCCACCGCTATGAAGTTAATGAGGCATATGTTAAACAACTTGAAGCCAAGGGTCTGATTATTTCCGGCCGGTCGGTCAAAGAAAACCTGGTAGAGATTGTTGAGCTGCCGCAAAAAATTCACCCGTTTTTCTTAGGCACCCAGGGGCACCCGGAATATAAATCCCGACCCTTAACCCCGCACCCGGTCTTCTTAAAGTATATTCAGGCTTGTGCTGAGCGCAGTCGAAGCGTAAAATCCTAAGCTTATATGGCACTAATTGCCAAACACCAGGACACCAGTTTTAAAGTCGGCGACACCGTCCGGATCAAACAACAGTTTTTTACCGGCGATAAAGCTCAAACCCAGATTTTTGAGGGCGTGGTCATTGGCATCAAAGGCCGGGGGATTGGTAAAACCTTTACTATCAGGAAAATCGCTGCCGATGGTATCGGGGTAGAAAAAATCTGGCCGATTGCCAGTCCGAATTTACTCAAAGTCACGGTGAAAAAGCCCGGCCAAGTTAGACGGGCTAAACTGTATTATTTGAGAAAACGTACCGGTAAACTGGCTCTTGCCACCAAAGCTAACACGGGCCCGTAGATCAATGGCAGATCAGCAGCCTTTTAAGCTGTGTGTTGAGCGTTCGACTCGCTCCGGGCTCACCCAGGCTATAGCCCTGAGCCTGTCGAAGGGCCCCATCGTCTAGCGGTCAGGACATCAGGTTTTCATCCTGAAAACCAGGGTTCGATTCCCTGTGGGGTCACAACTATTCGTGCCTGAGGGCATCTATGGGGTTAAGTTTGGCTGCTCGCCTGGCCGGATAGAGCCCAAAAATAATCCCGACTAGGCTGGATACAGCCACTGCCAGAACTACTGTGGTGATACTTACCACAAAAGG
>JAUYJQ010000054.1 GCA_030699295.1 Candidatus Beckwithbacteria bacterium | reverse complement strand
GTTTAGGGCATTTTTATCCACCAGTGAATCCGGGCGTTACTGGCTCCCCGGTCGTCATTGGTTCCGGCCTCATTTAACTATAAAGATCTTAATTCTGTCTTATTTGGCGATTTATTTTTCCATTATGGTAATGCAATATTTTCCCCAGCAGCGCCTAGCCCCGATTGTGGCTTACCTATTAGTGCCCTTAACCGCCGGTCTGGCCGTAGTTCTGCTTCAGCCAATCACCGATCTGGCTATCGGTTTTCTGGTTGGCCTAGCCTGGGTTAAGCTCCGTTTGTGGCACCGCCGGTTAGTAGTTATCGGCATCACCGGCAGTTATGGCAAGACTTCGACCAAAGAAATTCTTGCCCATGTATTAGCCATTAAATTCAAGGTGGCCAAAACTCAAGAAACTATCAACACATTAGTCGGCGTGGCCAAAACCGTATTATTTAAATTAAATCCGGCTGACCAGATTTTTGTGGTGGAAATGGGGGCTTATAAAATTGGTGAGATTAGAGCCATGTGCCGTTTGGTCAAGCCTAGGATCGGCATTTTAACCGGGATCAACCAACAGCACTTGGCTTTGTTTGGCAGCCAGGACCAGATTATTCAGGCTAAATCCGAACTGCTCCGGGCTTTGCCTAAAACCGGCCTGGCAGTTGTCAATGGTACCAGTCCTTTGGCCCGCCGCTCAGCCGGAGCCAGCCAGGCTCAGGTTAAGTTTTATCGTCAAGGTCAGTACCAGACTAACCTGATCGGTCAGCACCAGCAGTTAAATATTGCCGCGGCCGTTAAGGTAGCTCAATATTTAGGAGTTAAGACAGTTGATTTCACTAAGCTGCCTCAATTTAAAACCGCCATCACCCGAAGTCAGGGTCTAAATCAAGCGACCATTATTAATGACAGCTATAATTCCAATCCCGACGGCTTTGCTGCAGCTATAGATTTAGTTTCAAGCATGCGGTTTAAAAAGAATTTCTTACTGACCAGCGGCATTATCGAGCTTGGCCGTGAGGGTGACAGTGTTCAGCGGTGTTTGGCCGTCAGAGCCAAACCGGTATTTGATAAAATTTTTACCACTAAGGCTGAAGCCAGTCGTTTGTTTGGAGCCAAGCAATATGGCGAAACTGAGTTACTTAAAGTTTTTAAAAAAATCTTAACCAAAAATCATCTATTATTAATCGAAGGCCGGTTTTCGCCCAAATTTATTAGGCAGTTATGCTCAAACCCATCCTGATCGGTATTTCACCTAATATCCAAGCAGACGACGTTTGGCTGGCACTGAAGCTGCTGTTTAAGCCTCATATCTGGCAAAGCGGCCCGGGCCTGGCTAAATTAACCCGGGCTATCAAGCAATATTTCCCGGGGTACTACTGCTATTTAGTCAACGCCGGCCGGACAGCTTTATACCTGGCTCTAAAAAGTCTTGAATTAAAGCCTGGTGATGAAGTGATTCATTTAGATTTTACCTGTGACGTCGTCCCTGAGGCGGTGGTTAAGGCCGGGGGGATACCGGTTCCGGTCAAGGATCTAACCCGGCCGAAAATTACTCCCCGGACTAAAGCCTTGATTGCTCAGCATACTTTCGGTGTTCCTGATGATTTGACTAAACTGCAGGCCATCTGCCGGCAGTACCGGCTAGTTTTAATCGAAGACTGTGCCCATAGCCTAGGAGCCAGCTACCAAGGCAAGCCAGTCGGTAGCTTTGGTGACCTGGCGGTGTTAAGTTTCGGCCGGGATAAAGTCATTTCCTCGGTTTTTGGCGGCGCTTTGCTTTCCCGGAAAGCTTTGGTCTTGCCGCAGTTAGCATATCCCGGCAAGGGTTGGATTGTAAAACAATTATTCCACCCGTTGCTGATGTCTGTAGCCGTACCGACTTACTTTTATGGCGGGAAGCTGCTCATCTGGCTGGCCCGTTCCCTGGGGTTAATCACCCTGCCTCTTAAAGCTTTGCCGGCTGCTTTAATGCCCAATGCTTTAGCCCAGCTGGCTTTAAATCAGTGGGGCAAGTTAAATCAATTAAATCGTCACCGGCAAACCTTGGCCCGGTACTATGCCCAGAGCCTGAAGTTGTCATTTGACCAGCAGGGGATTTATTTAAGGTACCCGGTATCGGTGGGTCAGCCGAAAGCGGTCATTGCCGCCGGTAAACTTAAGCACCTACTGCTGGGTAATTGGTATGAGAATAAGCTGGTTAATCTGCCAACGCACATTAAAATTAACTTAGCCGATGCCCGGCGGGTAACAGAATTTATTAAGAAATATGTTTAAGCTCAAGCCAATTGCTGATCAACCAGTTTGGGAGAATTTTTTACTAGCTTCTGATCAGGTTAATTTTTTGCAGAGTTGGCAGTGGGGACAAATGCACCAAACCTTGGGTCACCAAATTTGGCGCCTTGGAGTTTATCAAGATAATCATCTTTCCGGGCTAATTCAATTAATTAAAGTCAAGGCCAAGCGGGCCACTTACTTAGAATGTCCCGGCGGCCCGGTAATCGACTGGTCCGGATCTGTACACCCATGGCTGTTTAAGGAATTAACCCAGATTGCCCGGGAAAACAACGCCAGTTTTATCCGCCTTCGCCCCAATATTTTTCCTCAGGACTTAGGCTTAAACCAAGCGCCGATGCATCTTCATGCCGAAACCACTTGGGTATTGCCGTTAAGCTTAAGCGAGGCAGAGTTACTGAAAAACATGCGTAAAACCACCCGTTACCTGATTAAAAAAGCCAGCAAACTCGGGGTTGAAGTCAGTCAATCAACTGATGAGAAAGATATTGACAGGCTGGTTAAGCTGCAGCAGGAAACAGTTGACCGCAAGCACTTTGTGCCTTTTTCCCGCGATTACTTTCTGGCTGAACTTAACAGCTTTTTACCCGATCACATCCGGTTGTTTAAGGCCAGCTACCAAGGCCGGCTGTTAGCCATTGCCATGGTCATTTTCTATGGCTACGAGGCTGTTTATCACTACTCCGGGTCGAGCAATCAGGATCGGGAAGTGCCGGCGTCATATCTATTGCAGTGGGAAGCTATCAAAACTGCCAAGAAAATGGGTTTAAAGCGCTATAATTTTTGGGGTTATACTGATAACCCCCGGCACCGTTTTTTCGGGCCGAGCCTGTTTAAAAAAGGGTTCGGCGGCCACGAGATCAAATACCTGCCGGCCCAGGATTTAATTATCAGCCCCAGCTACTGGTTAAATTATGCTTTAGAAACTTTGCGCCGTAAGTGGCGTCGTCTATAATCTAAGCTATGGCTCTATTACTAGGACTACTGATCTTTAGCTTTGTCATTACAGCGATTTTACTGGTGCCGTTTATTAATTTACTCTACAAATTAAAGTTTACCCGGCAGTTTCAGGTTACCCGCGACGCTTTTAACCGGAAAACGCCGATTTTTGACCGGTTTCACCAGCATAAACGGGGTACGCCTGTCGGCGGCGGCTTTTTGATGATCGCCATTGTCAGCCTGCTGTTTTTTTTACTGTTTCCTTTGGCTAAATACTTGGGCGTATCTGTTACCCATGTCTACCCGATTAACGCTGAAGTCCACGTGTTATTTTTTACTTTCTTGAGCTTCGGTCTACTGGGAATGTATGACGATATGATGAAGTTTTTCCATTTTGACAAAAGCGGTTTTTTCGGTTTGCGCTTAAGGCACAAGTTTTTAATCCAGTGGATACTAGGCCTGATTATCGGTCTAATGCTCTATATTAACCTGGGGATTGACCTGCTATATATTCCCTTTGTCAGTACCTTGCACCTTAATTGGCTCTACGTGCCTTTTGCCGCTACAGTGGTGGTGGCTTTTGCCAACGCGGTCAACGTCACCGACGGCCTCGACGGCTTGGCCGGATCGGTGCTAATGGTGGCCTTATTTGCTTTTTGGTTTTTATCGGCCTCGATTCTGGATACGCCCCTGTCTTTTTTCCTGGCGTTGTGGCTGGGGAGCCTGATCGCCTTTTTATACTTTAATATCAATCCGGCCCGTTTGTGGCTGGGAGATGTCGGCGCTCTGGCTTTCGGGGCTACCTTTGCCGTGGTCGGGTTATTGCTGGGTAAGGTAATGGCTTTGCTGATTATCGGCGGCATCTTCGTGGCCGAGGTTTTATCCAGCCTGTTGCAGTTGTTATCAAAGAGGTTTAGGCGCAAAAAACTATTTCCGGTATCCCCGCTTCATTTGTGGCTGCAGCTGTCCGGTTGGGAAGAACCGAAAATTGTTTCCCGGGCGACTTTTGCCAGCATAATGCTGGCTATATTCGGCGTCTGGCTGGCGTTAATTTAAGATTCATGGATAATCGGCCAATAGCCATCATTGACTCCGGTTTGGGCGGCTTAGCCGTGGCTCGAGCCATATGGCGCCAGCTGCCTCAGGAATCAACGCTGTATTTAGCCGATCATGCCTTTTTTCCTTATGGGGATAAAACCGCCGGGCAAATTAGCGCCCGCTTGCCGCAGTTACTCGATTGGCTGATAAAGCGACAGGTTAAGGCCGTCGTCATTGCCTGCAATACGATTACCATGGCGACGATTAAAACCTTAAGACAGCGTTATTGGCTGCCGTTTATCGGCACCGAGCCGGCGATCAAGCCGGCTTTGGCTTATCCTGACGCAGTCGTTTTGACCACTGTAGCCACGGCTAAACATTTAACCAAACAGCCTGGGGTATTAATTTTCCCCTGCCCGGGTTTGGCTGAGGCGATTGAAGTCGAAACCGGGAAAAAACTCAAAGCCACAATTAAAAGCTACCTTGATAAAATTCCCGGAAAATATTCAGCCCTGGTTTTAGGCTGCACCCATTATATTTTGGTCAAAGCTATTATTTCCGGGTTGGTGGGGGAAAAAGTCAAAATCATCGAGCCGTCAGCCGCCATTGCCCGGCAAACGAGGGCTGTTTTAGCCGGAAAACAACTGTTAAATTTAAGCGGAAAGCCGAAACGGAGTTTTTACACTACCGGCCCGGCCAGACGGGTAAGAGGTATAATATTTACCAGATGCAGTTTATAGATAAAAACATCGCTGTTTTGGGATCAGGCAAAGAAGGGCGGGATGTCTATGATTGGCTGAAAACCAATTCCCGAGGTTGCCGGATTAAAGTTTTTGACAAAATCAAGGCTGTCGATCTGGCCGGATTTGATATCGTTTTTCGCTCCCCGGGTTTTTACCGCTATAGCCCGATGATCGTTAAAGCGGAGACAGCCGGTGCAATTATTTCTTCGGCAACCAAGCTGTTTTTTGACCAGTGCCCGGCAAAAATTATTGCCGTTACCGGCACTAAAGGTAAAGGAACGACCACCAGCCTGATTTACCAAATTCTTCAAAATGACGGCCAATCAGCTTACATTGCCGGCAATATCGGCAAACCGATGTTGTCTTTACTGCCTCGGCTCAAAGCCGGCGATTGGGTTTGCCTGGAACTGTCCAGTTTTCAACTCCAGGATTTGACCAAAAGCCCGCATATAGCGGTGGTTTTAAACATTACCAGCGATCACTTAGACGTCCATAAAAGTACCAAGGAATATCGCGGGGCCAAGACCAGCATTTTAAAATATCAACATCCATCTGACCATGCGGTTTTAAATGTCGATTATCCGGTGACCAAAAAAATGGCGGTGCTGACTCCGGCCAGAATCCATTGGTTTTCCGGCCGGCGCGTAAATCTGGATGTTACCCGAATCAAGCTCCGCGGTGAACATAATCGGGAAAATATTGCCGCCGCCATGGCCGCCGCTGGCTTAGCCGGGGTGGCTAAAGAGAATATGACTGAAGCAGTTTTTAAGTTTAAAGGTTTAGAGCACCGTTTGGAGCTGGTCAGAAAAGTTAACGCCATTACTTTTTATAATGACTCTTTTTCTACCACGCCGGAAACAGCCATAGCGGCGATTAAATCTTTTTTCGAGCCAATGACTATTATTTTAGGCGGTTCGGAAAAAGGCTCTGATTATCGGCGTTTGGGCCGGGTGATTGTTGCCAGTAAAAACGTGAGAAACTTGATTTTAATCGGTAAAACGGCCGGTAAAATTAAAGCCGCAGTCAGCGGTTTTTCCGGCGCGATTATTACCGGATTAACCACGATGAAAGCCGTGGTTACGATTGCCGGGAAAATCAGCCTGCCGGGTAGCGTAGTGGTGCTGACTCCGGCTTGTGCCAGCTTTGACATGTTTACTGACTATCAAGACCGGGGTAACCAATTTAAGCTATGGGTAAAAAAACTCTAAAATCATTTGACTTGGTCTTATTAACCCTGGTGGTAGTGGTGTCTTTATTCGGCCTGATCATGGTTTACAACGCCTCGGTAGTGGAAGCCGATGCTTTGTTTGCTGACAAATATTATTTCTTAAAACAGCAGGCGCTGTGGCTGGTAATTGGTTTGGCCAGCTTGGTTGCGGCGGCTTATTTCCCCTTAAGCTGGGTTAAAAAAATATCTCCTATACTGCTCCTGGTTACTTTATTGTCACTAGTCCTGGTCTTGATTCCAGGCCTGGGGACAGAAGCGCTCGGCGCCCGGCGCTGGCTGGCTCTAGGCGACTTCCGGCTTCAGCCAACCGAGCTGGCTAAACTATCTTTACTGGTGTATCTGGCGGCCTGGTGGGAGCGGCCCCGGCCGTTTTGGCAGTTTTTAGTTATCTTAGCCTTATTTTTTGGCCTGATTATGCTTCAGCCGGATCTGGGAACAGCCCTGGTAGTGCTGGCTGCGGCATTCTTACTCTTTTATATTGCCGGCGGGCAGTTAAAATGGCTGGTAACTTTGGGGTTTTTGGGAACTGCCGCCGGCCTGGGTTTAATTTATTCGTCTCATTACCGCCAGGAAAGATTGATGACTTTTTTAAATCCCTTACGCGATCCCCTGGGCAGTTCTTATCACATCCGCCAGGCTTTAATCGCTATCGGTTCGGGTGGGTTTTGGGGTTTGGGTTTAGGGGAATCACGCCAAAAATATCAATATTTACCCCAGGTAACCACCGATTCAATTTTTGCCATTGTGGCCGAAGAAGCCGGGTTTATCGGCGCATCATTGCTGATTTTGGTTTTGTTATTAATCATCTGGCGGGGGCTGAAAATTGCCCGCTTGGCCCCGGATCGATTTACCAGTCTCTTGGCTGCCGGCATGACCAGCTGGATTGGGATACAAATTTTTGTCAATTTAGCCGCCATGCTGGCCTTAGTGCCATTGACCGGCGTGCCGCTGCCGTTTATTTCTTACGGCGGTTCGAGTTTAATTGTCACTTTAACTGCCGTTGGCCTGTTACTAAATATTTCCCGGTTCCGGGTAAATCCCAAAAAACGCTCATGACTAAAATTGTGATTACCGGCAGTCATTTAACCCCGGCTTTGGCCCTAACCGAGCAGTTGCCGGCTAATTGGCGGGCTTATGAGTTGGGCGAAGATGACAGCCCCAGGTTTAGGCGCTATGACTGGTGGGGATCAGCTTTAGGGCTGTTTAAACTACCCGGCCTGGTTTGGAAAACAACCTCTAAACTTCAATTAATTAAACCGGCAGTGGTAGTCAGTTTTGGCGGCTATTCAGCCGTGCCGGTATGCCTGGCGGCCTGGTGGCTAAAGCTGCCGCTGTTAATTCACGAGCAGACATTTGGTGTCGGGTTAGCCACCAAAATCACCAGCCGTTTAGCCAGCCAGGTGGCCATTTCCTGGCAGTCGAGCCGAGGCTATTTCTCTGCTAAAAAAACCGTTTTAACCGGTAATCCGGTTAGAAAAGCCATTCTTAATTTAACCAGATCGCCCCGTCCGGTGATCTTGATTACCGGCGGCCACCAGGGTTCGCTGGTAATAAATCAGGCTATCGGGCCGATTTTACACCGGCTTTTGAAGCGGTTTACGGTTTATCACCAATACGGTTTGAGCCAGCCGGAGGAGTTAACTCATCCCCGTTACCACGCCCAGCGTTGGTTTAACACCCAAGAACTAGCCCGAATTTACTCGAAGGCCCAGTTGGTCGTCGGCCGGGCGGGGATTAATACTGTCACCGAACTGGCTTATCTTAAGCTGCCGGCAGTTTTGATTCCCTTACCCTACACTCAAAGGGGCGAACAATTGAGGAATGCGCTCTATTTAAAGAGTCTCGGACTGGCAGTCATCTTGCCTCAAGCCAAGTTGACCCCGGGCAATTTACACCAGGCAATAATTAGGGCAAACTCGAAGTTACCCCGGAACCCTAAAGTTAACTTTCCTGCTAGGCGGGTAGCCACAGCGGCCCAGTCACTTTATCAATTGGTTGCCAAGTTAAGACGCGATGTTTAAATTTGCCGTCGGGCTTATTTTAATCGGTTTAGTGATCGGCTTAAGCCACCTAGACGTGTTTGAGCTTAAAGCCATCAACTGCCAGCTGAATCATTATCCCTGCCCCTTACAAATGGAACCGGTATTATTGAGTTTTGTGGGCAAGAATATTTTTCAATTTAATGCGGCGGCAGCTAAAAGACAGATCATGAATTTTGACCCGACATTGACGCAGATTAGTGTCACCAAGCACTTGCCCAATCGCCTCAATATTGATCTTGTCAGACGGGTGCCGGTGGCGGTGATTCAGGTCCAGCCAACCGGCCCGGAGTTTTACTTGGATAAGACCGGTTTTATTTACACACCGTCATCAAGTTTAAACCAGTCGTTGCCGGCCGTTCTTTGGCCTGGCGAAGTGCCGCTGGTTGAAGGCGAGTCGGCGATGAGCCTGGAGTTAGCCAAACTGATTAACACCCTGGCTGCTTATTATGTCAACTTTGAATTTTTAACCCGCTTACCTGAGGACGGCTATTTGGTTAAAACCACTGCCGGTCCGGAAGCCGTCATTCCGGTTAACGAAGATTTAGCCTCGCGCGTTGGCTCTTTACAATTCATCCTGACAAACATTAAAATAGGAGAAAGAAACCCAACAAAAATTGATTTAAGGTTTGATAAACCAATCTTAACTTATTAAATTATAAATGCCAAAATCACAACTCATTTCTGCCATTGACATCGGCACCACCAAAATTACTACGGTGATTGCTTCATTGTCTTTAGACCAGGAGAAAATTAACGTCATCGGCGTCAGTAACCAGCCGGCTCAGGGCATCAGAAAAAGCCAGATTGTGGATATCGACGAAGCCATTGAATCAATTACTCAAAGCGTCGAAGCGGCCGAGCGGATGGCCGGTTACTCAATCTCTTCGGCACTGGTATCAATTGCCGGCATCCATATTGAATCTTTAAACTCCAAAGGCGTAGTCGCCGTAGCCGATTCCGAAGGTGAAATCGACGATCAGGACGTGGCCCGGGTGATCGAAGCGGCCAGGGCAGTTTCGCTACCGTCATCGCGGGAAGTTTTACATGTGATTGCCCGCGACTTTAAAGTCGATAGCCAGGAAGGGGTAAAAGACCCGGTGGGCATGAGCGGTGTTCGCTTGGAAGCCGAAGCTCATTTAGTCTCCGGCTCATCCACGGCTATGCGTAACATCAGTAAGTGTATTGCCGAAATTGGCATCGAAGTTGACAGTTTGGTTTTTACCGGTCTAGCCAGCGCTCAAGCGGTTTTGACCTCCACTGAAAAAGAGCTGGGAGTAATACTGATTGATCTAGGCGGCGGCAGTGCCTCAATTGCCCTGTTTATTGACGGGGCGCTGTCTTATTCCTCGGTCCTGCCGGTTGGGGCAAAAAACATTACTAATGATTTGGCTATAGGCTTACGGGTTAGTTTGGAATCGGCGGAAAAAATTAAAATCGCTTTATCTAAGGTGCCGGCGGGAGAAGGCGAGGCCACCGACGAGCTGGACGTCAAAGGCTTAATTTTAAATGAAGAGGTCGGCAAATTATCCAGGAAGACTTTGGTCGAAGGCATTATCCGGCCGCGCTTAAATGAGATTTTTACTTTGGTGGGCGAGGAAATAAAAAAGTCCGGTTTTGGCGGGGCCACCCCGGCCGGAGTGGTCATAACCGGCGGCGGTGCCTTGACTGTCGGTTTGGCCAGTAGTTGTAAGCGCTGTCTGTCTTTGCCGGTTAGAATTGGTTACCCGAAAGGTTTATCCGGCTTAGTCGATGAAATCAAATCGCCGGCCTTTGCTGCCGCCTGGGGTTTAATTGAGTACGGCTTGAAAAATGCCAAAGGGGTTAAGTCAGGCTCTTCCTTTAAAAAAATGTCTAACCTGATCGGCAAGATTCCGCTAAAAGGTTTTTTTGATAAAGGGGTAAAATTAATTAAGTCGTTTTTACCCTGAGTCTGGTCGAAGGGCTTGCCCAAAGTAAAGAAATAGTTTATTGTTAATTCACTCCTGCCCCACTTTAATTAATTAAATATGGCTCTGGTCAAACCGGATTTAAATACATTTGCCAAAATTAAGGTTTTGGGCATCGGCGGCGGCGGCAATAACGCGATTAATTCAATGATTACCGCCGGGTCGATAAAAGGCGTTGAGTTTATTGGTATAAATACCGATGCTCAGGCGCTGCTGGCCTGCAAATCAGAATCAAAAATTCAAATCGGCCAGAAATTGACCCGCGGTTTAGGCTCCGGCGGCAGTCCGCAAACCGGGAAAGAGGCCGCTGAAGAATCGAAAGAAAAGCTCCAGGAAATGCTGTTTGATTCTGACATGGTTTTCCTGACTGCCGGCATGGGCGGCGGCACCGGTACCGGTGCCAGCCCGGTCATTGCCGAAGTGGCCAAAGAGTCCGGGGCCTTGACGGTAGCGGTAGTTACCAAACCTTTTTTATTTGAAGGTACCCGCCGGATGGTGGCGGCTGAAGAAGGCATTGAAAACCTAAAAGGCAAAGTGGACACTTTGATTGTCGTTCCCAACCAGCGCTTAATGGACGTGATTGATAAAAATTTAACTTTGATTGAAGCCTTCCGTTTGGCCGACGGTGTTTTGTCGCAGGGAGTCCAGGGAATTTCCGACCTGATTACCACCACCGGGTTGATTAATGTTGACTTTGCCGATGTCAAAACAGTCATGTCCGGGGCCGGTACCGCCCTGATGGGAATCGGTTCTGGGGTGGGTGAAAATCGGGCTCAGACAGCGGCCCGGTCGGCGGTGGCTTCACCGCTTTTGGAAACATCGATTGAAGGTGCCAAGGGCATGTTGTTTAACATAATCGGCGGTTCGGACCTAACCATGAATGAAGTTAATCAGGCGGCGGAGATAATTTCTAAAGCGGCTGACGCCGATGCCGAGATTATTTTTGGCGCGGTTATCGACGAAACCCTGGTTGATCAAATTAAGATTACCGTAATTGCCACCGGTTTTGATGAAACCCGGCAGCGGCTCAAGGATATTTCCAGCCGGGTGATAAATCAGACCCAGGCAGAAGAGCAGGTTGATGAAGCCAATGGTGACGGCAAAAAAGGCTTTGAAGAAGTCAAAGATGAGCCCCAGGACGAACTGGATATTCCTGCATTCCTGCGTCAGGGGCGCTAAGGTATAATAGAAATAAATTATGGCAAAACCAGAATCAAAACCAGAAGCTGAACCAAAACAGAATGACCTATATGTTGTCGGGGTTGACCTTTCCTTTAATGAATCCGGACAGCTTAATACTTATGATATCGGTCAACCCGAAACCTCCAGAGAAGCAACAACGATGCAGGCGGTCTACCTGTTTGGTTGGACCGAAGGCGCTAATTATAAGGGAATTCCTTTGCTGGTTCCATTTCCGATGATTGACGGAATAGGGAAAAGAAGATCGGCAAAGGTCAATCAACAGTTGACAGAATTACTGCCGCCAGAATTTGCTAAGATTAACGGGGTGAGCGCTGATATTTTAAGGTTTCCTTTGTTGCGGGATTCCGCTGAGTTATTGACTGCCGGACTGAGACATGAGATGGGTTATGTCTTGTTGCTCGAAGCCAAATTAAGAGCCAAAGAGCCAACCCCGGCAAAATTCAAACAAGCGGTAGCCAATACTGGTAAATTATTCCTCCGGTCGGCGGGAGTAGATTGGTGGAGCCGAGAAAAGGAAAAACCATTGATTGAGGCGGCCTACAACGAACAATTTCGCGCCTATTGGGGAGATTTACCCTCTTTGTTTGACCCTAACCATTTTAACCCAAAGCTGCTATCAGAATTTGATATGGTGCTAATGAAGTTAAACGTAATGAAGGATGCGGAGACGATTTTAGCTACATTAGATTATGAAGAAATGGCCGGACTCGGACACGGATTTACTTATATTGCCAAACATGTTGCTAGGAAAACAGAGCTGGTTTTCGGCCCGAGATGGGCAAGTACTCGTTCAACTCCGGTAGGCGCCTCTTGGCTGAAGATGGGAATACCAGTAGCGGCTTAGAACTTAAACTGATTAGACCTACAAGGTCC
>JAUYJQ010000049.1 GCA_030699295.1 Candidatus Beckwithbacteria bacterium | reverse complement strand
GAAGGTCAGGATCAGGCACCAAGGGAAGTTAACTCCCTGTAAGCTTAAGGGTAACCAAGTGATTTTACAACAGTCAGTGACCGGAGTTGCCCCCGGCCAAGTAGCGGTAATTTACTCCGGCCTTGTCTGCCTGGGCGGCGGAGTGATAAAATAATAGGAATATGGGAGAAAAAGTAGCGTATCAACATACAATACAAGCGGCAACTGAACGTGCATTTTCTACTGAGTCCTTGACCATAGATTATGATAAAAGGCTGGTAGCAGAAAAATTAGACGAATTGAAAAAAAATCATACAAGGATTGGTTTTCCGGCCGCCGCCGCCGAGTTGGTAGGTTATCCTCATGTAACTGAATGTTTAGCGTTATTATTCGATGAAAAGTATAAATCATTAGATATTTATTTATATGATGAACCGGTAAAAAGACGGGCTCTAATGTGTATGGCGGAATATGAAATAGGTTCCTGGAAGGGGAATAAGGTTTTAGCAGCGAGAGAAGAAGTAAAAGGAAATTGTGATAAACAGATTGTAGAATTGGAAAGATTCAAAGTATTATTGACAGAAGAAGTGGGGTCGGGAGGGGAAGTAAAATAATTTAATTTAATGCTCACCTGGCGGAAATGGGAGATTAAGCAGTTAGTCGAAAAAGATTACCCGAGTGGTTTGAGGCGGGTCAGGCCCAAGGTTAAACAACTTTACTACCGTGGGCAGTGGGAGGCTCAACTTTTTACTAAAGCAATTGCTGTGGTCGGCGCGCGCCGGATGACCAAGTATGGCGAAGTAATGACTCAAAGACTGGTGAGCGGTTTGGTCGGGGCGGGTTATACGATTGTGTCCGGATTTATGTACGGGATTGACACCATGGCCCATAAAGTTTGTTTGGAGAACGGCGGTAAAACCGTAGCGGTTTTGGGCTGTGGTTTGGATTGTTTGACGCCGGCGGAGAATGATGGTTTGTATACGAAAATTTTAGAGTCCGGCGGTTTGGTGCTGTCTGAATTTGAACCAAAACAGGAGGCCAAACTGTGGACTTTTCCTTATCGAAACCGGATTGTGGTTGGTTTAAGCCAGGCTTTAGTCGTGGTGGAGGCGGGCGAAAGAAGCGGCAGTTTGGTGACAGCCCGGTGGGCGTTTAAACAAAAGAAACCGGTTATGGCCGTACCCGGAGCGGCCACGTCGAGTTTATCCGCTGGCACCAACTGGCTGATTAAGAATGGCGCGGTGTTGGTGACCAATTCCAATGATGTTTTAAAAGAACTGGGAGACAGCCTGCAAGGTCCAACCTTGCAGGCGCATAAGTTGATGACTTTGAGCGAGGCGGAAAAGCAGGTGGTGGAGATGTTAAAGCGCGAAGAGATGGACTGTGACGAGATTAGCCGGAAACTAAAATTGCCGGCAGGCCGGGTGGGGGTTTTACTGAGCCAGTTAAGCCTGAAGGGTGTAATTGAGGAGAGTGGGGGTAAGTTTATGTTAGGATTACTTTATGCTGACTAAGATTTGGTCGGTGGCCAGCATGGGCTTAAACCCCATCGAAGTGGAAGTAGAAGTCAATGTGGCCAGCCGGGGTTTTCCCGGGTTTAACATTGTCGGTTTGCCGACCAAAGCGGTCGAGGAAGCCAAAGAGAGAGTACGGACTGCCTTAATTAACACCGGTGTCGAGTTTCCCGCTAAAAAAATCACCGTCAATCTGGCCCCGGCAGATATTCCCAAAGAGGGCAGTGCTTACGACTTGCCGATAGCTGTAGGCGTGCTCGTGTCCAACGAGGAAATTGAGCTGGATAGCAATGGCAAGTTTTTTTACGGTGAACTCGGCTTGGACGGGAAATTGCGCCACACTAAGGGTGTGTTTTTGGTAGCGTCGTTGGCTAAAGATAAGGGTATTAAGGAAGTGTTTGTGCCTAGGTTGACGGCTAACGAAGCCAGCGTGGTCGAGGGGATTAAAGTTTATCCGGTCGCCAGTTTAATGGAGCTGATCCGCCATTTTAAAAAAGAGAAGCTGATTAGACCATTAAAACCGGTGGATCGAAGCGAAGTGCTGGAGGATGCTGAAGCCGAGTTTGATTTAGCGGAAGTGGCCGGGCAGGAACAGGCGAAAAGGGCTTTGGAAATTAGTGCCGCCGGAGGGCATAATCTCTTGATGGTTGGGCCGCCGGGAGCAGGCAAAACCATGCTGGCCCGGGCATTACCGGGGATCTTACCGCTTTTAACCGAACCGGAAGCCTTGGAAGTGACCAGGATTTATTCGGTTACCGGCAACATAGAGCCGGGCGGGGGTTTGATCCGCCGCCGGCCGTTTCGCTCGCCCCACCACACTACCTCGCGCATGGGCTTGATCGGCGGCGGCAGCCAGCCGATGCCCGGGGAGATTTCTTTAGCTCACAGGGGGGTGCTGTTTTTGGACGAATTTGCCGAGTACCCGCGGGCCACTTTGGAAGCGCTGCGCCAGCCGCTTGAAGACGGCATCGTCAACGTTGTCCGTGTTGCCGGTAGTGTTAAATTTCCGGCCCAGTTTATGTTGGTAGCCGCCTCTAATCCCTGTCCCTGCGGTTATTTAAACCACCCGAAAAAGCCGTGCATTTGTTTGCCGGGGGCAATTTTAAGATACCAAAAAAGGCTGAGCGGGCCGGTGCTCGACAGGATCGATTTGCATGTAAATGTCCCGTTTGTGGAAGTGGAAAAGTTGCGTTTGAGCATTTCCGGGGCGAAATCTTCTGAGACCTCGGAGGTGGTGCGTTTGCGGGTCGTCACTGCCAGGGCGATTCAGGAAAAAAGATTTACCGGCGAGAAAATCTATTCCAACGCCGAAATGAAAAACAAGCAAATTAAAAAGTTTTGTAAGTTATCTGAAGAAGCCGAAAGATTATTAATGCAGGCGACGGATAAATGGCAGTTATCTGCCCGGAGTTATTTCCGGGTAATTAAGGTTTCCCTCAC
>JAUYJQ010000040.1 GCA_030699295.1 Candidatus Beckwithbacteria bacterium | reverse complement strand
GAGATCAGGGCCACTTTAAAGCCGGCTGCTTGGAGTAAGTGATGAATCAGATGGGCGGTGGTAGTTTTCCCCGAAGTGCCGGTCACACCGATGACTTTGAGCCGCCGGGACGGATAGCCAAACCATAAATTAGCCAGTATCGCTTGAGGTAAGTGCCAAAATAGATTAATTAATCTTTGCGGCCGCTGCAGCCTTAAACTCATGCCCCTATTGTACACCAGCGCTAATTGGGTAAAACATTAAAATGGTTGAGTAAATCCTGGGCCAGGGAAAACCACAGCGGCGCGGCGGTTTCTGACGCCCAGGGCGAAGTGGACGGTTCTTTTAAAGTCACCAACATGGCAAACTTGGGTTTATCCGCCGGGGCAAAGCCAATAAATGAAGCGTTGGTTTTTTCACTGGCGTATTTACCGCCGACCGCTACCTGAGCAGTTCCGGTCTTACCGGCAATTTTATAACCGGATATATCCACCCATTTGGCTTCGCCGGACTTGGCAGCGGCCACCATCATATCTTTGACCAGGGCGGCGGTTTCCGGCTTGATGGCCCGCTGTTTAATTTTTGCCGGCTGCTCGACCAAGTGCGGCTCAACCAGTTCGCCGCCGTTAGCAATTGCCGAGACTGCTGCTAGTAACTGCATCCCTGTAGTTAAAAACCCCTGGCCGAAGCTGGCGGTGGCCAAATCTACATAGGTCCACTTATCATCTGCCCGGGGCGTCGTGGTCAACTCGTCCTCCAGGTCAATTCCGGTTGGCTGGGTCAGGCCGAAACGGTGGAAATAATCCAAAAAATTAGCTAATCCCAGCTTTTGCCCCACAAACACCATGCCGACGTTATCTGATCTAACTAAGATATCGGTTACGGACGAGTCGGGAAAATACTCGTTGTTCCAGGTGTTAATCGTGTACTTATCGATTTTTACCGGGCCGTCACAAATATCACAGATCGTTTCCGGCTTGATGGCCTGGCTATCTAAAGCAGCTGCCATAACCAAGACCTTAAAGACCGAGCCCGGCTCAAAGGCATCGCCGACCACCGGATTGGAAAAAAGCTCAGTGGAAAAATCAGTGTACTTAGCCGGGTCGTATGCCGGTAATGAGGCCATCGCCAAAATGGCTCCGCTATAAGGATCCATCACCGCCACCGAACCGGCTTTGGCACCGTATCGCTCTAGAGCCGCTTTTAATTTAGTTTCTGTTAAAAACTGCAGGCTCTTATTCAGGTTTAATTTTAAGGTCCCGCCGTCTTTTTTGGTTTGAGTCCAATAATCACCGGAAATAATCGGCTGGTTTAAAGCATCCTGCTCCTGACGGACAATTCCCGGGCGGCCGGACAGTTCCCGGTGGTAATAGCCTTCCAGGCCGTAATAACCTAGATCCCGGCCGTCAGTGTCGTTGCCGACAAACCCCAACAGGTGAGCCGCTAAAGAGGCTTCTGGGTAAAACCGGGTCTGTGTCGGTTCAAACCACAGGTTATCCAGGCCCAGTTCGTCCAACCGGTCTTTTTGTTCCTGGGTCAATTTCTTGCCTAAAGACAGCCACTGCCAGGAAGGATCAGTCAGCCTGGTCTCCATTAAGTCTAAGCCGGCGCTGTCGGTCGCTTCGGGGTAGATGATCGGCGCCAGTTTTTCTGCCAACGGCTCAATAGCTAGCTCCGGCCGCCGAATCAGGTAAGCCAAGTAACTTAACTGATTGGCTGCCAAGGGTGAGCCGTCGCTAAACAGAATTTCTCCCCGCCGGGCCGGCACCTCAAGGGTAGTTTGCTGTTGGGTCAGGGCAATCTGGCTTAAACTATCTTTGGCCAGAACCTGCCAATAAAACAGTTTTGACCAGAGGACGATAAATAGAGCCACGAAAAACCAGCTCAAGATTCTTAAACGCCAAGACGAACTCATGGCAGTTTCTGAGCCACGTTTTCCCCGGCAGTTAAGTAAAGATACTGGGGCTTATCAATAAAGCCTAACTCTTTGGCTTTTGTCTGCAGCTGTTCCAAGCCCCCGATTTGACGATTGAGCTCTAACTCCAGTTGATCATTTTCCGCTCTCATCTTTTGGGTTTCGGCCTCTAGCTGTTCCAGCTGCCGGCCCCAAGTGGCCGAACGGTTAACCAGGGCCAGTTTTACCAGAGATAAAGTCAGCACCAAGCTCAGGCTCAGCCACAGATTCCAGCGGCACTTCCTGATAGTCAATTGCTGTCTGTGTTTAACTTCTTGATTGGTCATAGTTTTTCAGCCAAACGCAAAATCGCGTGCGGCTTAGCCGAGATTATCGGTTTCTTAGTTAATACTTTTAAGCCTTTATTTTCTCTCATAAAGTTTTTAACGATCCTGTCCTCGAGCGAGTGGAAGCTGATGACTGCTAAGCGTCCGCCCGGCTCCAGCAGTTCTACCGCTTGGGGTAAAACTGCTTTTAAATTGTTAAGTTCGTCATTGACTGCCATTCTTAAGGCCTGAAATACCAGAGTCGCCGGATGGTGGCGTCGGCTGCTAACCGGCACCGCCGCTTCGATCGCCTCGACTAATTGGCCGGTGGTCGTCAAAGGCCGCCGGGCAATAATTGCTGCTGCAATCTGTTTGGCCCGGATCTCCTCTCCGTAAAGCCGAAACAGCTTGATCAGCTCGCTTCTGCCCAGGCCGTTAACCAGATCAGCGGCCGTGACATTGAGCTTCGGGTCGGCGCGCATGTCTAAAGGCCCGTCGACTTGGAAAGAAAAACCCCTGGCTGGATCGGCAATCTGCTCGCTTGATAAACCCAAGTCTAAAAGCACGCCGGCGACAGATTTTAAGCCAAACTGGCTGGCCGCCTGTTTTAGGTTAGTAAAATTGAGCTCCAGCAGCCTCGTCTTGGGGCCTAGCCTCTCCGCTGCCCGCTCCAGGGCCTCCGGGTCAACGTCCAGGCCGTAAACCAGACCTCCTCGTTTGGCAATCTCCAGCGCGTGGCCGCCTGACCCGACCGTACCATCCAGATAGGCTTTCCCCTGTCTGACATTCAGGCCGTCAATGACAAATTGTAAAAGAACTGGTTGGTGGAGCGTTATTTAGCCCCCAACCCTCTGACTTTTTTACTGATGTTTTGGCTATAGTTATTCCAGTTTGTCTGGCTCCAAATTTCCGCCCGGTTACCCATGCCCACAAACATAATTTCATCAGTTAATTCGGCATGTTGGCGTAAATACCGGGGAATAACAAATCTTCCCTGATTATCTAATTCAACCTCAAAAGCCGATCCGAACAAAAATCTGTCAGTAGCCCGACCCGGTTCTAAGGGTGAACCCTGAACAGCAACTTTGTCGATCACCGCCTGCCAATCTTTTTGGGCTATAACCATAATTGATTCCTCATAACCGGCAGTAACGATTAGTTGTTTGCCTAAATCTTTCTTAAATTTAGCCGGCAAAGCCACCCGACCTTTTTCATTGATCTTGGTTTGGTATTGACCTAACAACATAAATCACCACTTCTTTCCACTTTGATATATTTTCAACCATTTTCACACTATATGTCAACCCCAACTTTTCACGAAACCATTGACGCTTTACTATAAATGTTATAGGATATTGACCAGTTATCAACTATATGGAATACTTATGAATAAAGGCCTCGATCTAATGTACAATCTATTAACGTCCAGAGAGAAAGTATTATTTCTGAAAGCTAAACTAGAAGACTTTGTTAACAATCTTGTCTATAAACAACTGGGTATGAAAACGCCATATTACGATCTTGGCAAACTCCCAAAAGAAATAGAAATATTCGCAACATATGATAAGAAAAATGACTCATACTATGCAGAATGTCCTCATTTAAACGACATATATACAGCAGCAGCAACAGTTGAAGGATTAATCGAAAATATAAACGATTTAGTTTATGAATTTTTTGACGTCCCAAGATATATTGCTAGAAATTTACCTCAACGATACAGTCCTTCAATGGACGCATTCAAAGCCCTTAAAAACTCAAAGTCTAAAGAGCCTGAACTAAATATTAGGGTAAGGATATCTCCACAATTAGCAACTGCTTAAATGGGCTACCCTACCCTGGCCACAGAAAAAGTAAAGTTAGTATTAGAGTGTTTGGGTTTTTATCTAGATAAAATATCTTCAAGGGATACAACTTTTATTTACTGTTATCCGGGTTCTTTCAAGAGAATCTTAATTCCAATTTGCCCTGTTCTTTCAAAACAATTTATAGATAGAGTATTTCATAGGGTTGAGGATTTTGGTATTTCTGAAGAATCAATAATAAAATGCGCTGAGAAAGTAAGAAAAGAATCAACTGATTAATTTTACTTTTCCATTAATGCACTACGTTTTGCGGTTTACCCTTAGCAATTGCCGCAATATTATCCACCCAGATTTGTGTCAAGCGCTGTAATGCTTCCTTGGTATACCAACCAAAACCTTTAATCCCAATGGCATTTTCCAGTTTTGCCAAGGGAGTATGCTCCAAATCTTCAGCCTCATAGGCATAACCGTAAACTTTGCCGGATTTAAGCGCCTTGGCCAGCGCCGCTTCATCAATCAAACCCCGATCAGCAGTGTTGACAATAATGACGCCTTCTTTCATCAGTTTGATCTGTTTGCTGCCAATCATTTTTCTGGTTTCCTGGCTGTCAATGACGTGGAGGCTAAGCGCATCGGCTTGCTTCAAAACCTGATTGAGCGATTTCATGATCACGCCTTTTTGAGTTTTGGGCGAGCGGTTATAGGCAATTACTTTCATACCAATTCCTTGAGCCAGTTCGGCCACCCGGCTGCCGATACTACCCAAACCGATAATCCCCAAGGTTTTATCCTTGAGTTCAAAGCCCATCTCCAGCTGATACTGGCCTGTCCGGGTTTTCCTGTCGGTCACAATTATGCGTTTGGCTAAGTTCAGCAGTAAAGCCAAAGTATGTTCGGCCACTGATTCCCGGGAATAGCCGGGGATATTACTGACCGGGATTCGCCTTTTCTTAAAATATTCTGAATCAACCC